>NZ_LNII01000170.1:0-109337 GCF_001463365.1 Enterobacter sp. 50793107
ATCCTAAAGCGTTTCAGCTATTCACATTAGGCACCTTCGGGTGCCTTTTTTATTTCCGAAATTCAACTCAACATACATTAAAACTTTAAACTCATATTAATCAATAAGTTGAAGTTAAATTGAATTTAAAATGGAAATTGTTTTTGATTTTGGAAAAAATAGAGATAGTCTTAATTCTGCTGAGCGAAAACTACACAACGATCTTTCGTTCGCATTGGGGATGTGAATTTGGATCTTTGATGAGGAGTCGAGTGATGACTCAACAGGCAACGACGGTCGATGAACTGGCCTTTACCCAGCCGTATAGCGAGCAAGAACAGCAAATTTTGACGGCTGAGGCGGTTGAATTCCTGACTGAACTGGTGACCCGCTTTACGCCGCAGCGCAATAAGCTGCTGGCTGCACGCATTCATCAACAGCAGGAAATTGATAATGGCAAGCTGCCTGGGTTTATTTCGGAAACCGCTTCCATTCGACGCGGCGACTGGAAAATCCGCGGCATCCCTGAAGATTTGCAGGATCGCCGCGTTGAGATCACTGGCCCGGTAGAGCGCAAAATGGTGATCAACGCCATGAACGCCAACGTCAAAGTCTTTATGGCGGATTTTGAGGACTCCCTGGCCCCGGACTGGCGTAAAGTGATCGACGGGCAGATCAACCTGCGCGATGCCGTTAATGGCACCATCAGCTATACCAACGAAGCCGGTAAAATTTATCAGCTGAAACCCAATCCGGCGGTTCTGATCTGCCGCGTACGCGGCCTGCACCTGCCGGAAAAACACGTCACGTGGCGCGGAGAAGCGATTCCGGGCAGCCTGTTTGATTTTGCCCTCTATTTCTTCCACAACCACAAAAACCTGCTGGCAAAAGGCAGTGGCCCCTATTTCTACCTGCCGAAGACCCAGGGCTGGCAGGAAGCGGCCTGGTGGAGTGAGGTGTTCAGCTACGCGGAAGATCGCTTCAACCTGCCGCGTGGCACCATTAAAGCCACCCTGCTGATTGAAACGCTGCCTGCCGTATTCCAGATGCATGAAATCCTGCACGCTCTGCGCGATCACATTGTGGGTCTGAACTGCGGACGCTGGGACTACATCTTCAGCTATATCAAAACGTTGAAAAACCACCCCGATCGCGTACTGCCGGATCGCCAGGTTGTCACCATGGATAAACCGTTCCTCAGCGCCTATTCGCGCCTGCTGATTAAAACCTGCCACAAGCGCGGTGCCTTTGCGATGGGCGGCATGGCGGCCTTTATTCCGAGCAAAGACGCTGAGCGTAACAATCAGGTGCTCAACAAGGTGAAAGCTGACAAGGAGCTTGAAGCGCGTAACGGTCACGACGGCACGTGGATCGCCCATCCGGGCCTGGCCGATACGGCAATGGAAGTCTTTAACCACGTACTCGGTGACAACAAAAACCAGCTGTTTGTCACCCGTGATGACGATGCCCCAATCGCAGAAGAGCAACTTCTGGCGCCGTGCTCGGGTGAACGCACGGAAGAGGGCATGCGTGCCAATATCCGCGTGGCCGTGCAGTACATCGAAGCGTGGATCTCCGGTAACGGCTGTGTGCCCATCTACGGTCTTATGGAAGACGCGGCGACGGCAGAAATCTCCCGTACCTCTATCTGGCAGTGGATCCACCATCAGAAAACGCTCAGCAACGGCAAGCCGGTGACCAAATCCCTGTTCCGCCAGATGCTGGCCGAAGAGATGCGCGTCATTCAGGACGAGCTGGGCGAACACCGCTTTAGCAGCGGACGTTTTGATGATGCCGCCCGCCTGATGGAGCAAATCACAACCTCAGATGACTTAATCGACTTCCTCACCCTGCCAGGCTACCGCCTGCTTGCGTAAATCCACCACATAACAATATGGAGCATCTGCACATGAAAACCCGTACCCAACAAATCGAAGAACTGAAGAAAGAGTGGACACAGCCGCGCTGGGAAGGTATCCGTCGCCCGTACAGCGCTGAGGAAGTGGTGAAACTGCGTGGCTCGGTCAATCCGGAATGCACGCTGGCGCAAAATGGCGCGGCGAAGATGTGGCATCTGCTGCATGGCGGCTCCAAAAAGGGCTACATCAACAGCCTCGGTGCACTGACCGGCGGTCAGGCATTGCAGCAGGCGAAGGCCGGTATCGAAGCCATTTATCTTTCCGGCTGGCAGGTTGCGGCGGATGCCAACCTGGCCTCCAGCATGTATCCGGATCAGTCGCTCTATCCGGCAAACTCGGTGCCGTCGGTGGTGGATCGGATCAACAACACCTTCCGCCGTGCGGATCAGATCCAGTGGGCGGCAGGTATTGAGCCAAACGATCCGCGCTTTATTGACTACTTCCTGCCGATCGTCGCGGATGCAGAAGCCGGTTTCGGCGGCGTGCTGAACGCCTTTGAGTTGATGAAATCGATGATTGAGGCTGGTGCAGCGGCCGTACACTTCGAAGATCAGCTGGCCTCGGTGAAGAAATGCGGACACATGGGCGGCAAAGTGCTGGTCCCGACCCAGGAAGCGATTCAGAAGCTGGTCGCTGCGCGTCTTGCCGCTGACGTGCTCGGCGTGCCGACGCTGGTGATTGCCCGTACCGACGCGGACGCGGCTGACCTGATCACCTCTGACTGCGATCCATACGACAGCGAGTTCATTACCGGCGAGCGCACCAGCGAAGGATTCTATCGTACCCATGCTGGCATTGAGCAGGCCATCAGCCGTGGCCTGGCGTATGCACCGTATGCGGATCTGGTCTGGTGCGAAACCTCCACGCCAGATCTGGCGCTGGCAAAACGCTTTGCCGATGCTATCCACGCCAAATACCCGGGCAAACTGCTGGCCTATAATTGCTCGCCGTCCTTCAACTGGCAGAAGAATCTGGACGATAAAACCATCGCCAGCTTCCAGCAGCAGCTGTCAGACATGGGCTACAAGTATCAGTTCATCACCCTGGCGGGGATCCACAGCATGTGGTTCAACATGTTCGACCTGGCGCACGCCTACGCGCAGGGTGAAGGCATGAAGCACTATGTCGAGAAAGTGCAGCAGCCGGAGTTTGCCGCGGGCAAAGAGGGCTATACCTTTGTTTCTCATCAGCAGGAGGTGGGAACCGGTTACTTTGATAATGTGACCACGATTATTCAGGGCGGCACCTCCTCCGTCACTGCCTTAACGGGGTCAACAGAAGAAGCACAGTTCTAATCTTTTCCCCCTCTCCCTTCTGGGGAGAGGGTTGGGGTGAGGGGGAATCTATGTCGCGTGGTCTGGAATTACTGATTGCACAGACTATTTTGCAGGGCTTCGATGCCCAGTATGGTCGTTTTCTGGAAGTCACCTCCGGCGCGCAGCAGCGCTTTGAGCACGCCGACTGGCATGCGGTCCAGCAGGCCATGAAGCAGCGTATTCACCTCTACGATCATCACGTGGGTTTGGTGGTGGAACAACTGCGCTGCATTACCGACGGTAAAAACCCTGACGCGGCATTTTTACTGCGCGTTAAGGAGCACTACACCCATTTGTTGCCAGACTACCCGCGCTTCGAGATTGCGGAGAGCTTTTTCAACTCCGTGTATTGCCGGTTATTTGACCACCGCTCATTATCTCCTGAGCGGTTATTTATTTTTAGCTCCCAGCCGGAGCGCCGTTTTCGCACCATTCCGCGCCCGCTGGCGAAGGATTTTTTCCCCGACCACGGCTGGGAGAAGCTCCTGCACCGCGTGTTAACAGATTTACCGCTGCGTTTGCCGTGGGAGAATAAAGCCCGCGATATTGGCTTTATCATCGCCCATCTCCACGAATCCTTTGGCGAAGAGGTTCTCAGCCACTGCCATTTGCAGGTCGCCAACGAGCTTTTCTACCGCAATAAAGCCGCATGGCTGGTGGGCAAGCTCGTGACGCCCTCCGCCACCGTGCCGTTTCTGCTGCCCATACACCGTACCGATGACGGCGAACTGTTTGTCGATACCTGCCTGACCACCAGCGCTGAGGCCAGCATTGTGTTTGGCTTCGCCCGCTCCTATTTTATGGTCTACGCTCCGCTGCCTGCCGCCCTGGTGGAGTGGCTGCGCGAGATCCTGCCGGGCAAAACCACCGCCGAGCTGTATATGGCGATTGGCTGTCAAAAGCATGCCAAAACGGAAAGCTACCGGGAGTATTTGCGTTATGTCACCACCGCCGATGAGCAATTTATCGAAGCGCCCGGCATTCGCGGCATGGTGATGCTGGTCTTTACGCTGCCGGGGTTTGACCGGGTGTTTAAGGTCATCAAAGATACATTTGCGCCGCAGAAAGAGATGACCGCAGCGCATGTTCGTGCCTGCTATCAGCTGGTGAAAGAACACGATCGCGTCGGACGTATGGCGGATACGCAGGAGTTTGAAAATTTTGTGCTGGATAAGCGGCAGATCGATCCGGCTTTAATGGCCCTGTTACTGCAGGAAGCACCGGCAAAAATCACCGATCTGGGCGACAAAATAGCGATTAGCCATCTGTATATCGAGCGCCGTATGGTGCCGCTGAATATCTGGCTGGAACAGGCCGACGGTCAGGCTTTAAAAGATGCCATTGAAGAGTACGGCAACGCGATTCGTCAGCTTGCCGCCGCCAATATCTTCCCCGGCGACATGCTGTTTAAAAACTTCGGCGTGACCCGACACGGGCGGGTAGTGTTCTATGATTACGATGAAATTTGCTACATGACCGAGGTTAATTTCCGCGATATCCCGCCGCCCCGTTACCCGGAAGATGAACTCTCCGGCGAGCCGTGGTACAGCGTCTCACCGGGCGATGTCTTTCCCGAGGAGTTTCGCCACTGGCTGTGCGCCGACCCGCGTATTGGGCCATTGTTTGAAGAGATGCATGCCGATCTGTTTCGTGCCAGCTACTGGCGCGGGCTGCAAACGCGGATCAAAAACGGGCATGTGGAAGATGTGTACGCCTACCGTCGTAAGCAGCGGTTTTGCATCCGGTTTTCTCCCTCTCCCTGTGGGAGAGGGCCGGGGTGAGGGCAACAGATCGCACTCAATCCTAGCGAATCCCACCATACGCCAGGGTGACCTCTTTCGCCGCCTTAATCACCAGCGCACCCAGCTCGGTGACGCGATCGTCGGTCATACGGGAAATCGGCCCCGAGATGGAGATAGCGGCAAACGGTTCGCGATGCTCGTCAAAGATACAGGCCGCAATGCAGCGCAGGCCCAGGGCGTGCTCCTCGTCGTCAAACGAATAGCCGCGCTTACGGGTCAACGCCAGATCTTCTTTCAGATGCACCGGTGAAACCAGCGTGGCGTGGGTATAGGCGTGCAGCCCTTTGCGGTGCAGCAGCCCCGTCACCTGTTCCTCGCTCAGCTGTGACAGAAAGGCTTTCCCCGCGCCGGACGCGTGCATAGGCAGCTTACCGCCAATGGGGGCTGACATACGCATCAGCTGGGTACACTGTACCTGGTCAATGATGATCGCCTGATGGTCGCTCTGGTCGAGCACGGCCAGATTCACGGTCTCGCCCGACTCTTCCATTAATTTGCGCAGGATAGGATGCACAATCGCCAGCAGGTTGCGGCTTTGCAGGAAGCTGCTGCCGACGATGAACGCATGGGCGCCGACTGCCCAGTGCCCCAGCTCGCCAACCTGACGCACAAAGCCAAGCTGTTGCATGGTGGTCAGCAGCCTGTGCGTAGTGGAGTTCGGCAAACCAGCCTGTTGGGCCAGCTCCGTCAGGGCCACGCTGCTGTGCGACTCGGCTATCCATTCCAGCAGCTTCAAACCGCGTGTAAGCGATTGAACCTGTCCACCCTGTTGTGCGGCGGGGGTGGCAGCAGGTTTTCTGCCGCGTTTCGCGGGAACGGTCGTGACCATGACGATCTCCTTTTTCTGTATCGTGGAAATCATTTTCGTTTTATTTGGTGATTTTGCAACCGTTATCCTGACTGATCGGATGAGTGATAGTGAACATGTCTCATGTTACCGCCGTGTGACTTTTCCACCCTGCAAGATTGTGCCAGTATGGACCGCAGCCTTTTGGCCTGGTTGAGCGTTGTCGGGAGCAAGTGTGAGCAGCAAAGTAGAGCAACTGCGTGCGCAGTTAAATGAACGAATTCTGGTGCTGGACGGCGGCATGGGCACCATGATCCAGAGCTATCGCCTCAGTGAAGACGATTTCCGTGGCGAACGTTTTGCGGACTGGCCATGCGATCTCAAAGGTAACAATGACCTGCTGGTATTAAGCAAACCGCAGGTGATTGCGGATATCCACAACGCCTACTTCGAAGCGGGTGCGGATATCGTTGAAACCAACACCTTCAACTCGACAACTATCGCCATGGCGGATTACCAGATGGAATCCCTGTCGGCGGAGATAAACTATGAGGCGGCGAAGCTGGCCCGCGCCTGTGCCGACGCGTGGACGGCGCGCACGCCGGAGAAACCGCGCTACGTTGCCGGGGTGCTGGGCCCAACCAACCGCACCGCCTCTATTTCACCGGACGTAAACGACCCGGCGTTTCGTAACATCACCTTTGACCAGCTGGTGGCAGCCTACCGTGAATCAACCAAAGCGCTGGTGGAAGGCGGTTCCGACCTGATCCTGATTGAAACGGTTTTCGATACCCTCAATGCCAAAGCCGCGATTTACGCGGTGAAAGAGGAGTTCGAGGCGCTGGGCGTCGAGCTGCCAATCATGATTTCTGGCACCATTACCGATGCCTCTGGCCGTACTTTGTCCGGGCAGACCACCGAAGCGTTTTATAACTCCTTGCGCCACGCGGAAGCGCTCTCCTTCGGCCTGAACTGCGCGCTGGGTCCGGATGAGCTGCGCCAGTATGTGCAGGAACTGTCACGCATTGCGGAATGCTACGTCACCGCACACCCGAACGCCGGTCTGCCAAACGCCTTTGGCGAATATGATCTGGATGCGGACACCATGGCGGCGCAGATCCGCGAATGGGCCGAATCCGGTTTCCTGAATATCGTTGGCGGCTGCTGCGGTACCACGCCGGAGCACATCACCGCCATGAGCAATGCCGTGGCCGGTTTGCCGCCGCGTAAACTGCCCGAGCTGCCGGTTGCCTGCCGTCTCTCCGGCCTTGAGCCGTTGACTATCGGCGATGACAGCCTGTTTGTTAACGTTGGGGAACGTACCAACGTCACCGGTTCCGCTAAATTCAAACGCCTGATCAAAGAAGAGAAGTACAGTGAAGCGCTTGACGTTGCCCGCCAGCAGGTAGAAAGCGGCGCGCAGATCATCGACATCAACATGGATGAGGGGATGCTCGACGCCGAGGCGGCGATGGTACGTTTCCTCAACCTGATCGCCGGCGAGCCGGATATCGCTCGCGTGCCGATCATGATTGACTCCTCCAAATGGGAAGTGATCGAAAAAGGGCTGAAGTGCATTCAGGGCAAAGGTATTGTCAACTCCATCTCAATGAAAGAAGGGGTCGATATCTTTATTCACCACGCGAAGATGGTGCGCCGCTACGGCGCGGCCGTGGTGGTGATGGCCTTTGATGAAGTGGGCCAGGCGGACACCCGCGAGCGCAAAATTGAGATTTGCCGCCGTGCGTACAAGATCCTGACCGAAGAGGTGGGCTTCCCGCCGGAAGACATCATCTTTGACCCGAACATCTTCGCCGTCGCCACCGGGATTGAAGAGCACAATAACTACGCTCAGGACTTTATCGGCGCGTGTGAAGACATCAAACGTGAGCTGCCGCATGCGCTGATCTCCGGCGGCGTCTCGAACGTGTCGTTCTCGTTCCGCGGCAACGACCCGGTACGTGAAGCGATCCACGCCGTATTCCTCTACTACGCCATCCGCAACGGGATGGATATGGGGATCGTCAACGCCGGACAGCTGGCGATTTATGACGATCTGCCCGCAGAACTGCGCGACGCGGTGGAGGATGTGATCCTCAACCGCCGTGACGACGCCACCGAGCGGCTGCTCGATCTGGCAGAAAAATACCGCGGCAGCAAATCGGACGACGCTGCCAACGTCCAGCAGGCCGAGTGGCGTAGCTGGGATGTCAAGAAGCGGCTGGAATATTCGCTGGTAAAAGGCATCACCGAATTTATCGAGCAGGATACCGAAGAGGCGCGCCAGCAGGCCGCCCGGCCCATCGAGGTTATCGAAGGGCCGCTGATGGACGGCATGAACGTGGTGGGCGATCTGTTCGGCGAGGGCAAGATGTTCCTGCCGCAGGTGGTTAAGTCCGCGCGCGTGATGAAGCAGGCCGTGGCGTATCTGGAGCCGTTCATCGAAGCCAGCAAAGAGCAGGGCTCCAGCAACGGTAAAATGGTTATCGCCACCGTGAAGGGCGACGTGCATGACATCGGAAAGAACATTGTCGGTGTGGTGCTGCAGTGCAATAACTACGAGATTATTGACCTTGGCGTAATGGTGCCGGCGGATAAAATCCTCAGGACCGCGCGCGAAGTCAATGCTGACCTGATTGGCCTTTCCGGGCTGATTACCCCGTCGCTCGACGAGATGGTTAACGTGGCGAAAGAGATGGAGCGTCAGGGCTTCACCATTCCGCTGCTGATTGGCGGGGCGACCACCTCAAAAGCGCATACTGCGGTGAAGATTGAGCAGAACTACAGCGGCCCGACGGTCTATGTTCAGAACGCCTCGCGCACCGTGGGCGTGGTCTCAGCGCTGCTCTCCGACACCCAGCGCGATGACTTTGTGGCCCGGACCCGCAAAGAGTACGAAACCGTCCGCATTCAGCATGCCCGCAAGAAACCGCGCACCCCACCGGTGACACTTCAGGCGGCGCGCGATAACGATCTGGCGTTTGACTGGGCGAGCTATACGCCGCCGGTTGCCCATCGCTTGGGCGTGCAGGAGGTGACCGCCAGCATCGAAACGCTGCGCAACTACATCGACTGGACACCATTCTTTATGACATGGTCGCTGGCGGGCAAATATCCGCGCATCCTGGAAGATGAGGTTGTCGGCGAAGAGGCGAAGCGCCTGTTTAAAGACGCTAACGACATGCTCGACAAACTCAGCGCCGAGAAAGCCCTTAACCCGCGCGGCGTGGTGGGGCTGTTCCCGGCTAACCGCGTGGGCGACGACATCGAAATTTATCGCGATGAGACGCGCACTCACGTGCTGACAGTAAGCCATCACCTGCGCCAGCAAACCGAAAAGGTCGGGTTTGCCAACTACTGTCTGGCCGATTTTGTTGCGCCGAAGCTGAGTGGTAAAGCCGACTACATCGGTGCCTTCGCCGTGACCGGCGGTCTGGAAGAGGACGCCCTGGCGGATGCCTTTGAAGCGCAGCACGATGATTACAACAAAATCATGGTCAAAGCGATTGCCGATCGTCTGGCGGAAGCGTTCGCAGAGTATCTGCATGAGCGCGTACGCAAGGTTTACTGGGGCTATGCGGCGAATGAAAATCTCAGCAATGAGGAGCTGATCCGCGAAAACTACCAGGGGATCCGCCCGGCACCCGGCTACCCGGCCTGTCCGGAACATACCGAAAAGGGCACCATCTGGCAGCTGCTGGACGTTGAGGCCCATACCGGAATGAAACTGACCGAATCTTTCGCGATGTGGCCTGGGGCATCGGTATCCGGCTGGTACTTCAGCCATCCGGACAGCAAATACTTTGCCGTGGCGCAGCTGCAGCGCGATCAGATTGAAGATTATGCACTGCGTAAAGGCATGAGCGTCTCTGAAGTTGAGCGTTGGTTAGCGCCGAATCTCGGCTACGACGCCGACTGACCGTCACTTTTCCTTACAACTAACAGGGCGCTCATTGAGCGCCCTGTCTCTTTCTTACGTTTAAACCCTTATACTGACCTAAGGAAAATGAATAACGATAAGGAGGATAACCTTCCGTGCTGACCCTGTTACATCTGCTCTCGGCAGTCGCACTGCTGGTCTGGGGCACCCATATTGTCCGTACCGGCGTGATGCGCGTGTTTGGCGCACGTTTACGTACTGTTCTCAGCAGCAGCGTGGAGAAGAAACCGCTCGCCTTCTGCGCGGGTATTGGCGTAACGGCGCTGGTTCAGAGCAGTAATGCGACCACATTGCTCGTGACATCGTTTGTCGCTCAGGATCTGGTGGCGCTGGCCCCTGCACTGGTTATTGTGCTGGGCGCTGACGTGGGTACCGCGCTGATGGCACGTATCCTGACTTTCGATCTCTCCTGGCTGTCGCCGCTGCTGATATTTATCGGGGTCATCTTTTTCCTTGGGCGTAAGCAGACGCGCGCTGGCCAGCTTGGACGCGTGGGGATTGGCCTCGGGCTGATTCTGCTGGCGCTGGAGCTGATTGTGCAGGCGGTAACGCCCATTACCGAAGCCAACGGCGTGCAGGTTATCTTCGCCTCGTTAACCGGCGATATTATGCTGGATGCGCTCATCGGCGCGGTGTTTGCCATCGTCAGTTACTCCAGCCTGGCGGCGGTGCTGCTGACGGCCACGCTCACCGCCGCAGGGGCGATCTCCTTCCCGGTCGCACTGTGTCTGGTGATCGGGGCTAACCTCGGCTCGGGCCTGCTGGCGATGCTCAATAACAGCGCTGCCAATGCTGCCGCGCGCCGCGTGGCGCTCGGCAGTCTGCTGTTTAAGCTGGTGGGCAGCCTGATTATTCTGCCGTTTGTGCACCCACTGGCGAACCTGATGGACAACCTCTCTCTGCCGAAGGCAGAGCTGGTGATCTATTTCCACGTCTTCTATAACCTGGTGCGTTGCCTGGCGATGGTGCCGTTTGCTGAACCAATGGCGCGCTTCTGCGAACGGCTTATACGCGATGAACCGGAGCTGGATGCGCGCCTGAAACCGAAGCATCTGGACACCTCCGCGCTGGATACTCCTGCGCTGGCGCTGGCCAATGCCGCCCGCGAGACGCTGCGCATGGGTGATGCCATGGAAACCATGCTCGAAGGCTTGCAAAAGGTGATGCACGGCGAGCCGCGGGAAGAGAAAGAGCTGCGCCGGCTGGCGGATGATATCAACGTGCTTTATACCGCTATCAAGCTCTATCTGGCGCGCATCCCGCAGGATGAACTGGCGGAAGAGGAGTCCCGCCGCTGGGCGGAAATCATAGAGATGTCGCTTAACCTTGAGCAGGCTTCGGATATTGTGGAGCGGATGGGCAGTGAAATTGCTGACAAATCTCTGGCTGCCCGCCGTGCGTTCTCCGTCGAAGGGCTGAAGGAGCTGGAAGCCCTGCACGAACAACTTCTTAGCAACCTGAAGCTGGCGATGTTGGTCTTCTTCTCAAGCGATGTGCCGAGCGCACGCCGTCTGCGCCGCAACAAGCATCGCTTCCGTATCCTCAACCGCCGCTACTCGCACGCCCACGTTGAACGTCTGCACCAGCAGAACGTGCAGAGTATCGAAACCAGCTCCCTGCACCTGGGGCTACTGGGGGATATGAAACGCCTTAACTCATTGTTCTGTGCGGTGGCGTACAGCGTGATGGAACAGCCGGATGAAGATGACGAGCGGGATGAGTATTAATCCCTGAAAGCGCCTCGCAAAACCCATTTGCGAGGCGTGACGCTTTATAAAGAGCAATTTACTCTTCAGACCTTATATTTTGAAGGGAATAGAAAATGCTCGTTTATTACGCTACACTTCGCCAATTCATGCGCATTCCAATGGGGGTTCTCATGCGCACTACCCATGGTATTAAAAAATCGGTCAATGTCTCGTTAGCACCTGAAATTCTTGAAGAAGCGCGACGGCTTAAACTCAATCTCTCTGCTGTACTCACGACCGCTCTACAGGAGCAGTTTCGTGCGCATCAGCGCGCAGAGTGGTTAGCAGAAAATAAAGCGTCTATAGAGGCCATCAACCAGTGGGTTGATGAAAACGGCTCCTTTAGTGATTTTCAGAGGTCGTTCTGATGGAGCAATATTTTGCTTATGAGAATGAAGGCAATGGGAGAAAAGCCTATCCATGGCTTATTAATATGCAGCACCCTGTTGCTAATGTGATGAAACATGTACTTGTCGCTCCCGCCGTTGAATTAAGCCTGCTGGGCGGCATTCGTCCGCCTGCGAAAGTGTGCCCTGTCGTTGAAATCGCGGGTAAGCCCTGCGTTGTCATGATGCATATGCTGTCAGGCATATCTTCAAAAGAGTTAGGTGAACGTGTTGCCGATCTCACTGACAACAGTGCTTCATTGCGGGATGCACTCGATTTTCTGATCAACGGTTACTAGGACTTTTTTGTCAGCCGCAAGGTAAGGTATATTTCGCCCTTCACAGGAGAAACTATGCTGCCAACTCAATCAACCCGATTAAACAAATACATTAGCGAGAGCGGGATCTGCTCACGTCGCGAGGCGGACCGTTACATCGAACAAGGTAATGTGTTCCTCAACGGCAAACGCGCCACTATTGGTGACCAGGTGATGCCTGGCGACGTGGTCAAAGTGAATGGTCAGCTCATCGAACCGCGTGATGCAGAAGACCTGGTGTTTATCGCGTTGAATAAACCGGTTGGGATTGTCAGCACCACGGAAGATGGCGAGCGGGACAACATCGTTGATTTCGTTAACCACAGCAGCCGTATCTTCCCGATTGGCCGTCTGGATAAAGACTCGCAGGGGCTGATTTTCCTCACTAACCACGGCGATCTGGTGAATAAGATTCTGCGTGCCGGGAATGACCACGAGAAAGAGTATATCGTGACGGTGAATAAGCCGGTCACGGATGAATTTATTCGGGGCATGGGCGCCGGTGTACCCATCCTCGGTACCGTCACGAAAAAGTGTAAGGTGAAGAAAGAAGCGCCGTTCGCGTTCCGCATTACCCTGGTGCAGGGCCTGAATCGTCAGATCCGCCGTATGTGCGAATACTTCGGTTATGAAGTGACGAAGCTGGAACGCACGCGCATCATGAACGTCAGCCTGTCCGGTATCCCGCTGGGCGAGTGGCGTGACTTAACGGACGACGAGCTGATTGAGCTGTTCAAACTTATCGAGAACTCCTCGTCTGAAGCAAAGCCGAAGGCCAAAGCCAAACCGAAAACTCAGGCGATTAAACGCCCGGTCGTGAAAGCACCGCAGTCGGAAGAGAAAGGGCGAGGCAAGCCCGCAGGTAAACGCTTTACGCAACCGGGACGTAAAAAGAAGGGGCGTTAAGCCCCTTTTTTCCCCGGCTTGCGCGTGCGGAGAGTGTAGGTCGGGTTAGCGTAGCGCCACCCGACTGTTAAAGACGATATTCATCTGTTTTCTGTGGTTTTTCTTCTATCGGTTTGCCGGACCAGTATCCCGCCAGCAGCGAACCGGACAGGTTATGCCAGACCGAGAAGAGCGCACCAGGCAGAGCCGCCAGCGGCGAGAAGTAAATTTTCCCGAGTGCCGCTGCCAGACCGGAGTTCTGCATCCCTACTTCAATTGCCAGCGTCCGGCAGGTGGATTCATCGAAGCCAAACAGTTTCCCGCCCCAGTATCCGCCCAGCAGGCCAATGGTGTTATGCAACACTATCGCGATAATCACGACAAAGCCCACGGATGCAATGTGCGACGCAGAACCGGCCACCACGGCGCTGATGATGGCCAGAATACAGACCATCGAAAACGCAGGCAGATAGGGCTCAACGGCTTTTACCACGCGCGGGAACAGGTGGTGAATGACAAGGCCCAACGCGATCGGAATCACCACGATTTGCAAAATGCTCAGCAGCATTCCCATCACGTCCACCTGAATATGGGCGTCAACGTACAGGCGTGTTAGCAGCGGCGTGGCGATCACACCCACCAGCGTGGATACCGAAGAGATGGTCACGGAGAGCGCCACATCGCCTTTTGCCAGATAGATCATGACATTGGAGGCGGTTCCGCTGGCCACGCTGCCCACCAGCACCATCCCGGCGGAGAGGTCGGGTGGCATCTTAAAGGCCATTGCCAGCAGCCAGGCCGCAAGGGGCATCACCAGGTAGTGCAGGAAAATCCCTGCAGCAACCGGAGCCGGGCGCGAGAGCACGCGTTTAAAGTCGTCGATTTTTAGATGCACACCCATGCCGAACATAATCAGCATCAGCAACGTGGTCACCCACGGACCAATGCCCGTGAACGTAGTGGGGGTGTAATACGCGAGTATGGAGAGCAGCAGCGCCCATAACGGGAACAGCCGGGTGATGGCGGATAACATAGATATTCCTTGCAGTATTGTCGTGTTGTTTAGTTATAAAAAAGCCGGGTCTGTGCCCGGCTTATAGATATTGTTTATCGTGCTAACGAATTTTATTCAAACAAATTCTGATGAAGTTTCTGCACCACCTGTTCTGCCTGCTCAGCAGGCACCAGGAAGCAGAGGTTGTAGCTGGAGGCACCGTAGCAAATCATGCGGATATTGAACGGGTCGAGCACACCGAAGACCTCTTTGCCCACGCCACAGGCGCGCGACAGCTTATTGCCGATGATGGCTACCAGCGCCAGGTTTTCTTCTACTTCCACGCGGCACAGTTCTGACAGCTCAATCAGCAGCGACTGCGTCAGCAGGGTGTCACCCGTTGAGGTTGAACCGGTGGTGTCCAGCGTCAGTGCGATACTCACTTCGGAGGTGGTGATCAGATCCACGGAGATGTTATGACGCGCCAGGATGCCAAACACTTCCGCCAGGAAGCCGCGCGAGTGCAGCATATTATGGCTGTGCAGCGTAACCAGCGTTTGCTTACGGCGCAGGGCCAGCGCGCGGAACAGCGGTGGATTTTCGGTTTTCTTGCACACCAGCGTACCGCCCGCTTTCGGATCTTTACTTGAACCGACGAAGACCGGGATATCACTACGCACGGCAGGCAGCAGCGTTGCCGGGTGCAGCACTTTCGCACCGAAGGTCGCCATTTCCGCCGCTTCTTCAAACGCAATCACATCAATACGTTTTGCCGCAGAGACGACGCGTGGATCGGTGGTGTAAATCCCCGGGACGTCAGTCCAGATATCCACACGGGTCGCGTGCAGCGCTTCACCCAGCAGCGCCGCGGTGTAATCACTGCCGCCACGGCCAAGCGTGGTGGTGCGTCCTTTGGCTTCGCTGCCGATAAAGCCCTGGGTGATCACGATCCCCTCATTCAGACGCGGGGCCAGTTGCTGATTGGTCAGCTCGGCCAGCGCTTCCACGTCCGGCTCGGCGCGGCCAAAGCGATCGCTGGTGCGCATGATTTTACGCACGTCGAACCACTGTGCCTGAACGTTACGTTCACGCATGATTTCAACAAACAGCAGGGTGGACATGAGCTCACCGTGGCTGACCAGCTCATCGGTCAGGGCGGTGGAGGTGGCCAGAGAAGCCGCTTCTGCCAGCGTGGTGATATTTTCCAGCAGACGCTCCACTTCTTCGCGGATCACGTTCGGGTTCTGCAGACGTTCGAGGATGTCGAACTGAATTTTGCGCAGTGCGTCCAGCTTAACGAAGCGCTCGGTGGCCTCCAGCCCTTCAGACAGAGAAACCAGCAGGTTCGTCACGCCAGCAGAGGCAGAAAGCACTACCAGGCGGGTATTCGGATCGGCCAGCACCACATCGGCGCTGCGGTTCATGGCATCGTAATCTGCCACACTGGTGCCGCCAAACTTGGCGACCACAAAACTCGTCATAACAACCTCGTGTCAGGGAATGAATAAAGCGACCATGGCACAAGAATGAAACGAAAACAGGTGCAGGCGCAAAATACGGCCCTATAAATAAAATGCGGGGGAGGTCCTGTCAATGCCGGGATTATGCGGATTTTTCATGGGGGGGTACCCCTGAGAAACAGGACTTATAACAGGGCCATATTTTATGCTTCGTTTTCCCCGGTTTTGACCGACATTTCGCCGCCACGGGTGTGCGCGTCAGCAGCTATACTTTTCGGGTCTTTTCACCTGCGTTTGATGCAGGCCAGGGCAATGGCATAAAAACCATCACAATTTTTATTTGCAGGCGCTACAATCGACCGCAGTCACAATTCTCAAATCAGAAGAGTATTGCTAATGAAAAACATCAACCCAACGCAGACCGCTGCCTGGCAGGCACTACAAAAACATTTTGATGAAATGAAAGACGTCACCATCGCGGAGCTGTTCGCGAAAGATGCCGATCGTTTCAACAAATTCTCCGCGACCTTCGATGATCTGATGCTGGTGGATTTCTCCAAAAACCGCATCACCGAAGAGACGCTGGCGAAACTGCAGGATTTGGCGAAAGAGACGGAACTGGCAGACGCCATCAAATCCATGTTCTCCGGTGAGAAGATCAACCGTACCGAAGACCGTGCCGTGCTGCACGTGGCTCTGCGTAACCGTAGCAATACGCCAATTATCGTTGACGGCAAAGATGTGATGCCGGAAGTGAACGCGGTGCTGGAAAAGATGAAAGCCTTCTCTGAAGCAATCATCTCCGGAAGCTGGAAAGGCTACACCGGCAAAGCCATCACCGACGTGGTGAACATCGGTATCGGCGGTTCTGACCTCGGCCCGTTCATGGTGACCGAAGCGCTGCGTCCATACAAAAATCATCTCAACATGCACTTTGTCTCCAACGTCGATGGTACCCACATCGCCGAAGTGCTGAAGAACGTGAACCCGGAAACTACACTGTTCCTGGTGGCTTCTAAAACCTTCACCACCCAGGAAACCATGACCAACGCCCACAGCGCACGCGACTGGTTCCTGAAAACCGCAGGTGACAACAAGCACGTGGCGAAACACTTCGCAGCGCTGTCCACCAACGGTAAAGCGGTTGGCGAGTTCGGTATCGACACCGCGAACATGTTCGAGTTCTGGGACTGGGTTGGTGGCCGCTACTCTCTGTGGTCTGCGATCGGCCTGTCTATCATTCTCTCCGTGGGCTTCGACAACTTTGTTGAGCTGCTCTCCGGTGCGCACGCGATGGACAAACACTTCTCCACCACCGCACCTGAGAAAAACCTGCCGGTGCTGCTGGCGCTGATCGGTATCTGGTACAACAACTTCTTCGGCGCAGAGACCGAAGCGATCCTGCCGTACGACCAGTACATGCACCGCTTCGCGGCCTACTTCCAGCAGGGCAATATGGAATCCAACGGTAAATACGTTGACCGTAACGGCAACGCGGTGGATTACCAGACTGGCCCAATCATCTGGGGTGAGCCAGGCACCAACGGTCAGCACGCGTTCTACCAGCTGATTCACCAGGGGACCAAAATGGTACCGTGCGATTTCATCGCCCCGGCTATCACCCACAATCCACTGTCTGATCATCATCCTAAACTGCTGTCTAACTTCTTTGCTCAGACCGAAGCGCTGGCGTTTGGTAAATCCCGCGAGGTGGTAGAGCAGGAATATCGTGACCAGGGTAAAGATCCGGCCACCCTGGAACACGTTGTGCCGTTCAAAGTGTTCGAAGGCAACCGTCCAACCAACTCCATCCTGCTGCGTGAAATCACGCCGTTCAGCCTGGGTGCGCTGATTGCTCTGTATGAGCATAAGATCTTCACGCAGGGCGCAATCCTGAACATCTTCACCTTCGATCAGTGGGGCGTTGAGCTGGGTAAACAGCTGGCGAACCGTATTCTGCCTGAACTGGGTGATGACAAAGCGATCAGCAGCCACGACAGCTCGACAAATGGTTTGATTAACCGTTATAAAGCATGGCGCGCGTAATTAAATCGTCATAAAAACGTGCCGGCGATATGCCGGCATTTTTTTATCAGACAATTCCTGATGTCTGTTATTTAACTCAAATTCCCGTTATGAGTTTTATCCGAAAATACCTTTTAACCCGTTAATGAGTGCGGTTTATTTTAGGATTATACGGAGAGTTAATTTCTCCTTATGTAATTATATCTATTTGATTTTAAATAAATAATTTATTAGTTAATTATTCTTATACTTCACATTTATCCAATAGTCCGAAAACCCTTCCTCTATTTATCCGTACGGCAATCCCTCTGCTTTAGTTGTGTATACTCGAATCCGCCTGAATTTCTTTTCGGGCAAATCTCCATTCATTCATTGAAGGGAAATTGTTATGAAGAAAGTACTGTATGGCATTTTTGCCATATCTGCACTTGCGGCGACATCTGTCTATGCAGCTCCGGTCCAGGTCGGGGAAGCAGCAGGGTCGGCAGCGACGTCTGCGTCTGCGGGGAGTTCTACCGCGGCCAGCACCAGCACCGTAAGTTCAGCCGTGGGTGTCGCGCTGGCGGCAACCGGTGGCGGTGATGGCTCCAATACCGGAACCACGACCACTACGACGACCAGCACCCAGTAATTCCGGGTGTTTTAATCATAACCACACTTCGGTGTGGTTATTTCGCCCCTTCGGAGAAGAGTCGTGAAGCGACCTGCAATCATCCTGATTTGCCTGCTGTTGCAGGCGTGCTCGGCCACCACCAAAGGGCTGGGCAACTCACTGTGGGACAGCATATTCGGTACGCCGGGTGTGCATTTGACCGATGATGAACTTCAGAACATGCCGTATGCCAGCCAGTACATGCAGCTCAACGATGGTCCGCAACTGTTTGTGGTGCTCGCTTTCGATGAAAACGGGCAGCAGAAATGGGTGACGCAGGATCAGGCCACCATCGTGACGCAACATAGCCGTATTGTGAAAACCCTGCTCGGTGGCGATAACCTTCTTGAGGTCAACAACCTTGCGGCCGATCCGCTCAGCAAACCGAACCAGATCACCGACGGGGCAAGCTGGACGCGGACAATGGGCTGGACGGAACACAAGCAGGTGCGTTACGCCACTGCCCGCTCTACCTTCCGCTGGGACGGTACGGACAGCGTCAGGGTAGGCAGCGACGAAACCCGGGTTCGCGTACTGGATGAAGAGGTCACGACCGATCGGGCAACCTGGCATAACCGTTTCTGGGTGGATGATGAAGGGCAGATCCGTCAGTCCCTGCAATATTTGGGTGCCGGATTCTTCCCGGTTAAAACCACGCTGATCAAGGCCGCGAAATCATGAAAACACTTATTCGCGTTGCGCTGATCGCAAGCTTTGCCACACCGCTCGCCTGGTCTGCCGGGACGGTGAAGGTCTACACGCCGGACAGCACGCAGCCCAAAACGTTGACGAACGCCGGCCACCTGATCGATCTCGTCGGCCAGCCAAGGCTGGCAAACAGCTGGTGGACAGGTGCGGTGATCGCTGAGCGGCAGGCAACGGTGGCGGCGGAACAAAAGCACAAGGCGCTGCTCGCCAGATTAACGGGGTTAGCAGAGCAGGAAGACGGCGACGATGCGGCAGCCATTAACAGCCTTCGCCAGCAGCTTCTGGCGCTGAAGGTTACCGGAAGACAAAACATCAATCTCGATCCGGATGAAGTCCGCGTGACGGAAAAAGGTAATCCGGCCCTGGAGGGAGATTACACGCTCTGGCTCCCGGCGCAGCCTTCCACCATCACGGTGATGGGGCTTATCAGCAGCCCGGGTAAAAAACCGTTTACTCCCGGCCGCGACGTGGCGAGCTATCTCGACGAGCAGAGCCTGCTGAGTGGTGCGGATAACAGCTACGCCTGGGTGATTTATCCTGACGGGAACACGCAAAAGGCGCCGGTTGCCTACTGGAACAAGCGGCATGTCGAACCCATGCCAGGCAGCATCATTTTTGTCGGTTTTGCCGACCATTTCTGGACGAAGGCATATGACGGGCTGAATGCCGATATCCTTCATTCCCTGACACAGCGGATACCGGAATAATGAAAAAGACCTATCTCTACAGCATGTTGGCACTGTGTGTGAGTGCCGCCTGTCATGCAGAAACGTATCCGGCCCCCATTGGCCCGTCTCAGTCAGACTTCGGTGGCGTCGGTTTACTGCAAACCCCTACCGCGCGTATGGCGCGAGAAGGGGAAATTAGCCTTAACTATCGTGATAACGACCAGTACCGCTACTATTCTGCATCCGTACAGCTGTTCCCATGGCTCGAAACCACGCTGCGCTACACCGACGTACGTACGAAACAGTACAGCAGCGTGGACGCGTTTTCGGGCGATCAGACCTACAAAGATAAAGCCTTCGATCTCAAACTGCGCCTGTGGGAAGAGAGCTACTGGATGCCGCAGGTTTCCGTGGGGGCCAAAGATATCGGCGGTACCGGCCTGTTCGACGCGGAGTACATTGTCGCCAGTAAGGCCTGGGGGCCATTTGACTTCTCGCTGGGGCTTGGCTGGGGCTATCTCGGCACCAGCGGCAACGTGAAAAACCCGTTCTGCACCTACAGCGACAAATTCTGCTATCGCGACAACAGCTATCAGAAAGCGGGTTCCATTAACGGTGATCAGATGTTCCACGGTCCGGCTGCCCTGTTTGGCGGCGTGGAGTATCAGACGCCGTGGCAGCCGCTGCGCCTGAAGCTGGAGTACGAAGGTAACGACTACTCGCAAGAGTTCGCCGGAAAGATTGAGCAAAAGAGCAAGTTTAACGTCGGCGCCATTTACCGCGTCACCGATTGGGCCGACGTTAACCTCAGCTACGAGCGCGGCAACACCGTGATGTTTGGCTTTACGCTGCGTACTAACTTTAACGACATGCGGCCGCACTATAACGACAACGCGCGGCCTGCGTACCAGCCGGAGCCGCAGGATGCCATTCTGCAGCACTCCGTGGTGGCCAACCAACTGACGCTGCTGAAGTACAACGCCGGTCTGGCGGATCCGAAAATCCAGGTGAAAGGCGATACGCTGTACGTGACCGGTGAGCAGGTGAAATACCGCGACTCGCGGGAAGGGATCGAACGTGCTAACCGGATCATCATGAACGATCTGCCGGAGGGGATCCGCACGATCCGCGTAACGGAGAACCGCCTGAACCTGCCGCAGGTGACGACGGAAACGGACGTGGCCAGTTTGAAGCGCCATCTGGAGGGCGAGCCGCTGGGTCATGAAACCGAGCTGGTACAAAAACGCGTTGAGCCAATCGTGCCGGAGACGACCGAGCAGGGCTGGTATATCGATAAATCGCGCTTCGATTTCCACATCGACCCGGTGCTAAACCAGTCTGTCGGCGGGCCGGAAAACTTCTACATGTACCAGTTGGGCGTGATGGCAACGGCGGATCTGTGGGTGACCGACCACCTGCTGACCACCGGCAGCCTGTTTGGCAACATTGCCAACAACTACGACAAGTTCAACTACACTAACCCGCCGAACGACTCGAAGCTGCCGCGCGTGCGTACCCGCGTGCGTGAGTACGTGCAGAACGATGCCTACGTAAACAACCTGCAGGCCAACTACTTCCAGTACTTCGGCAATGGCTTCTACGGCCAGGTCTACGGCGGTTATCTCGAAACCATGTATGGCGGCGCGGGGGCGGAAGTGCTTTATCGTCCGGTGGACAGCAACTGGGCGTTTGGTATTGATGCTAACTACGTTAAACAGCGCGACTGGCGCAGCGCGCAGGACATGATGAAGTTCACCGACTATAGCGTGAAAACCGGCCATCTGACGGCCTACTGGACGCCGTCGTTCGCCCAGGACGTGCTGGTGAAAGCCAGCGTGGGTCAATACCTGGCGGGCGATAAGGGCGGCACGCTGGATATCTCCAAACACTTCGACAGCGGAGTGGTGGTCGGTGGTTACGCCACCATCACCAACGTCTCGCCGGACGAATACGGGGAAGGGGACTTCACCAAAGGGGTGTATGTGTCGATTCCGCTGGATCTGTTCTCATCCGGTCCAACCCGCAGCCGTGCGGCCATTGGCTGGACACCGCTGACGCGCGACGGGGGCCAGCAGCTGGGTCGTAAGTTCCAGCTGTATGACATGACCAGCGATAAGAACATTAACTTCCGCTGATAGCCCTCATCTTTTCTGTTGTAGGCCCGGTAAGCGCTTGCGCCACCGGGCAACTCATAAGCGGCGCAGCAGCCTCGCCGGGTTTCCCGCATAAACGCCTTTCTCGGTGATGGATTTGGTCACCACGCTCCCCGCACCAATCACCACCCCGTCGCAGATGGAGACCGCCAGGATGGTCGCCCCGCTGCCTATCGACACATCATTTCCCACAGTAATGCGTCCCCAGCTGTTCCGGTCAGCATTGGGTTTGCCGTCGCGAAACATATCGTTGGCAAACATCACCCCATGGCCAATGAAACAGCGTTCGCCCAGGGTGACGTACTCGCAAATGAAGGTGTGCGACTGAATTTTGCTCTCGTCGCCAATGCGCGTATTGCCCTGAATTTCAACAAACGGGCCGATAAACACACCGTTGCCAAGCACGCAGTCATAGAGATTGCAGGGCTCATACAGGGTGACATTTTCACCACAGGTTACGTTGCGAACCCCGGTAGGTCTGCACTCCATTCGTTACCTCCGTACATAAAACATAATTAAAAAATATAGATCCACGTCACATTTTTGCGTTATACAGGAACCTCGCCCTGGAGAATGAGGTGCTGTATGACATCCCTGACTCGCCCGCGCGTTGAGTTCATCTCAACTATCCTCCAGACCGTGCTCAACCTCGGTCTGCTGAGCCTTGGCCTGATCCTGGTCGTCTTTTTGGGTAAAGAGACGGTGCATCTGGCGGATGTACTGTTCGCCCCCGAGCAAACCAGCAAATATGCGCTGGTGGAAGGCCTGGTGGTCTACTTTCTCTACTTTGAATTTATCGCCCTGATTGTGAAGTATTTCCAGTCAGGCTTTCACTTCCCGCTGCGCTATTTTGTCTACATTGGGATCACCGCGATAGTGCGGCTGATCATCGTCGATCATAAATCTCCCCTTGATGTGCTGATCTACTCGGCGGCGATCCTGCTGCTGGTGATCACGCTCTGGTTGTGTAATTCGAAGCGGCTGAAGCGCGAATAGGCGCTCTGACGCGGAAGAGATGCGGTCAAAATGTGATCTATATAGATTTAATTTAAAACTATATAGTTTTAAATGTGTGGCAGTTCAGGCATACGCGGTACTGAAATTAACTGCCACATACTTAATCTATTCGACAGGTGATCTGCATGGCCCACTCTTCAATACTGGAGCGGATAACTGACGTCTCGCAAAAGCTGGCATCAGAAGTCCATCTTCGAAGTCTACGGGACAGTTTTATTATTACTGTTCCGTTCCTTGTCCTGGCTGGACTCTTCATCATGCTTAATTATGTTTTTCTCGATCCGAAAGGCATATTGAGCGGTCTGTTATCCACTGACACCCTGGTACAGCTACGCAATATTGGCGAGCGCGTTCTTAACGGAACAATGAATATTTTATCGCTGATGCTGGTGATATTAATTGCGTATCATATTGCCAGTAAGAAAAAACACCCTACGCCAGTTATTCCCGCTATGGTTGCGCTGGCGGTGTTTTATGCATTAATGCCCATTGAAACCGTGCAAACCCTGGCCGATGGTCAGCAGGTTCGGCTTACCGGGATGGTCTTCTATGGCAGTACCAATGCTGGCGGTGTCTTTCTGGCAATACTGACGGCGGTGTTATCAACAAATCTTTTTTTATGGATTTCGAAAAATAAAAAATTACAGATCCGGCTAGGAGATGATGTGCCTTCCATGGTGGTACAATCCTTCCAGTCGATGTTTTCAATTATGCTAACCGTCGCTATTTTCGCGCTGGTTGCATTTAGCGTTAATCTTTTCCTTCATACTGAAATCCCGGCGCTGATTCAGCATCTCATCCAGGCGCCGCTGGTACATTTAACGACTAATTTATCCGGTTTTCTGGTGTTAACGACCCTGACAAATCTTCTCTTTTCGTTGGGGATACATCCGGGTGGGATTATTAATCCCATTCTTGAACCTCCCTTGCTGGTAGCGATGCAGGAAAACATGTCCGCCTTTGCCAGCGGGCAGATCCCACCCCATATTATCGTTCTGCCATTTCGCGATCTGTATGGTCATATGGGAGGAACCGGGAGCACGCTGGCCCTGCTGCTGGCAGTGTTTGTTCGAAGCCATATGTCCAGCCACCGTAACTTTTCCAGAACGGTGATTGCCCCAGGCATTTTTAATATTAACGAGCCGGTCATTTTTGGTTTCCCGGTACTCTACAACCCGTTAATGATGATCCCTTTTATCCTTTATCCGCAAATTAATTTTACGATCGCGTACTTTGCAACCGCCTGGGGATGGGTCTCAAAAATTGTTGCCTACGTTCCCTGGTCAGTGCCTCCGCTTATTTCTGGCTGGCTCGGATCCGGCGGTGATTTTCGTAATGTCATTTTGCAGATCCTGCTATTAGCGCTTGGAGTCGTAATCTATTTACCTTTTTTAACCGCCTATGAGCGTTCGTTAATCAAACGCAGCAATGAAACGATAATTAACACTCTCGCCTCTGAGTCAGAAATAACGCCGCAGGAGAACAATGATATTCATCGGTTGGATGGGAAAACCATTATTCTGGCCTGTAATGAAGGCATGTCGACCTCTTTGATGGCCAGCAAAATGCGAAAATATTGCGAAAGCCAGAATTGTACACTCAACGTGTATGCCGTGAATGCAGGTAAACTGGTCGATGAATATAAAAACGCCCAGCTTATTTTGCTGGGTCCGCAAATCGCGTATCTCCAGGAAACCATTCTTCAGGATATCAATCACCACTGCCCGGTGATCCCCCTTGACCCTCAGCACTTCAGCAAACTTGATGGACCGGCGGTAATTCATGCCGCCCTGCCATACTTTAAAAAGGAATCCGTATGATTAACTGCGCCTATATTGGCTTTGGTAAAAGTGCCACGCGCTATCATCTCCCTTATGTTTTATGCCGCAAGGATAAATACAACGTAAAGCGTATTTATGATATTGCGCGTAAGCCAGAGGTTGAAGCGCAGCCGCACTATCAACACATCTGTTTTACCTCCCGGCTGCAGGATATTCTGGAAGACAATACGCTTCAGCTGGTGGTTATCTGCACCCATCCTGATAGCCATTTTGAGTATGCCCGGCTATGTCTGGCACATGGCAAAAACGTGCTGGTCGAGAAACCTTTTACAACCACCCCAGAAGAAGCGAAAACGCTGTTTGCTCTGGCGAGAGAAAAGGGCTTAACCGTCTCTCCGTTTCAGAACCGACGTTTTGATAGTTGTTATTTGACCATGAAACAGGCGATTGAGAGCGGAAAACTGGGGGAAATTGTCGAGATCGAAAGCCATTTTGACTATTTTCGCCCGGCGTCGGAAACCTGTCCCGGCAGTTATTTCGACGGCGCGTTTTATGGCCTTGGCGTGCATACGCTCGATCAAATTATCGCCCTGCTGGGGCGTCCGCAGCAGGTCGGGTACCATCTTCAGCGCCAGAGAAACCCGCTCAACCCTGACGACGCCTTCACCGTTCACCTCTATTACCCGAAGACGACCGCGATCGTGAAAACCAGCCATCTGGTGAAAATACCCGCGCCGAGATTCACGGTACACGGTACGCGAGGCTCGTTTATTCGCTATGGTATCGACCAGCAGGAAACCAGCCTGAAGGCGGGCATTATGCCTGGGGACCCAGGGTTTGGTGAAGATCGTGAATGCGCGGTGCTGGAGTATATCGATGACGCAGGATGTTCTGTCCGGGAAGAACTGCCGGCGGTACCCGGCGACTACGGACGCGTTTATGACGCGCTTTACGACACACTCTCCTCAGGCAAGGCCAACTATGTCAGCGAGCAAGAAGCGTTAACCAATCTCGACATTTTGCAAAAGGCATTTCAACAGCCAACGCCTGCCATCGTTTCTCTCGAAGAGGAGGCGTAAAGATGAAACGGCTTCTGAATTGCCGGGCCAGCGACTTTCGTGGCCCCATTACCGGCGATAGCTTACGAGATGCCATCAGCGCCAGCGAAGGGCGCGTCATTATGGCCGAAATTGCCGTGCAGGCGCCCCCGCTGTTTGCAGAGGTGACGAATGCGGAATTGTTGTGTGCGTTTGGCGCCGACCTTCTGCTGCTCAAGGGGATCCATTTTCAGCGGCCCGCATTGAACGGCGGAGAAGAACGTTTTGGCGCCGATCCTGTCAGCCAGGTGAAATGCCTGACGGGGCGTTTAACAGGCGTCAATTTTGAAGTCCTGCCCGCAGACGATCTCTCCAGCCCCGGCGCTTTTCTGCCTGCGCATCTGGAGGCAGTGCGGCATGCGGATTTTTACTGCCTGACCGGCTATGACAAACCCGGGGTGACGGCCGGGCGTATGTGTCAGGCGATAGCGGCGCTCAGGGCGCAAACCGATAAGCTGATTCTGGCCGCGAAATTTTATAATTCCGGGCTGGCGCAACCCCAGGAGTATGCTGGCTATATCAGTGCAGGCGCAGATGGCGCTATCTTTTCGGCACCAGGCGGATGCCGGGGGGCATCGGAAGGGCGCGTCAGCCACATTGCGCAGGCAGTGCAGTCGCTGGGAGGGCTTGCCATTACCACGCTGAGCAGTAGTCAGGAAGGTGCGGATTGTGCTACGGTGCGCGACATTGGCCTGGCCAGTAAACGTTGCGGTAGCGACATGCATAATTTTGGTGACGCAGGGGTGGCAGGCATGGCCGACCCGGAAGCGCTGAATGCCTTATCCCTCGCTATCCGTGGCCGACGGCACACCTGGGTGCGTATGGCTGCATCCCTGTCTCGTTAATTTGAGTCGGCCCTGTAAGGGGCCGTTTGCGGAGAGCGTTATGCCTAAGTATATGGAGATCTACCATGAAGTGCGGCGGCGCATTATGGTGGGCATCTATGCTCCCGACAAAAAATTGCCCGAAGGGGCAAGGCTCGCCGCTGAATTTGGATGTAGCGAGCTAACCATCACCAAAGCGCTGGATTTGCTCGTCCGCGAGGGACTGGTGCTGCGCAAGCGTGGGCTAGGCTCGTTTGTTAAGCGCCAGGTTTCTGCGGCAAGCAACTCACACCTGATAGGCACCGCGCAGCGCTGCGCCACTCAGGGGAAAACCCTTACCACTCGCGTGCAGTTATATACCGCCGTGCCTGCCTCTGCCGATATCGCGCAAAAATTGCAAATCCCTGAGGGTGAACTGGTGCATGAAATCCACAGGGTACGCGTCATAGCGGAGATCCCTTCCATCGTGGAGTACACCTGGATGCCTGTCGCGCTGTTTCCTCGTCTGGCTCTGAGCCATGTTCAGCATTCCATTTACGCGTACATTACCCATGAGCTGGGGTGTACCGTCCATAGCGCACATATGAAAGTCACCGGGCGAAACGCCAGCGAGCAGGAAAGGGTGTGGCTGGAGCTGACCGAACCCACCACGCTTATTCAGGTGGAGCAGACGGCATTTCTCGATAACGGCAAGCTGTTTGAATACTCCTGCGCCCGCCATCTCTGGCATACCTTTAACTTTGAGACTGACTTTGTGCGTGTCTGACCCATAAAAAAATGGCGCTCCGAAGAGCGCCTAACAACAGTCACAAGTTGGGTTAATACAATACGTCTAAAGTTGAGGGTTGCAGTGGCATAACAGATGAAACTTAACCTTTCACACCGCCCGCCGTCAGGCCGTTGACCAGCCAGCGCTGCGCCAGCAGGAACACCACGGTAATCGGGATGGCAGAGAGTACGGCCGCCGCGGCAAAGTCGCCCCACAGGTAGTTTTGCGGGTTGAGGTATTGCTGCATACCCACGGCCAGGGTGTAACTATTCACATCACGCAGTAACAGAGACGCGACCGGCACTTCGGTGATGGCGGCGATAAACGACAGGATAAACACCACCGCCAGGATAGGCACCGACAGTGGCAGCAGAACCAGACGGAACGCCTGCCATGGTGTCGCGCCATCCAGCGCCGCCGCTTCTTCCAGCGAGCCGTCGATGGTTTCGAAATAACCTTTGATGGTCCACACATGCAGGGCGATACCGCCAAGATAGGCGAAGATCACGCCGCCGTGGGTGTTCAGGCCGATAAACGGCACATACTGGCCCAGGCGGTCAAACAAGGCATACAACGCGACCAGAGACAGTACCGCCGGGAACATCTGGAAAATCAGCATCCCTTTCAGCAGTGAGGCCTTGCCCGGGAACTTCATACGGGCGAAGGCGTACGCACAGGTGGTGGAGAACGTCACAATGCCGATCGCGGTGATGGTCGCCACTTTCACCGAGTTCCACAGCCACAGCAGTACCGGGAACGGCGGCGGGGTAACGCGGCCATCGGCATGCTCTACGCTGAAGCCCAGCGCAAGCTTCCAGTGCTCCCAGGAGATTTCGTCCGGGATCAGGCTGCCGGTAGCGAAGTTACCCGAACGCAGGGAGATGGCGATGACCATCAGCAGCGGGAACATGATCGCCGCAATAAAAATCAGCAGCCCTAAATGCGTCGCCAGGAGGCGCAGTTTCTGAGATTTGGGTTGTACCATAGCCATGATCGATGCCCTCCTTAGTCAAATTTCATACGTGTGGCTTTCAGGTTCACTATCGCCAGCGCGCCAACCAGCAGGAAGATCAGGGTGGCAATCGCTGCCGCCAGACCAAAGTCCTGACCGCCGCCGCCTTCAAAGGCGATGCGATAGGTGTAGCTCACGAGCAGGTCGGTATAGCCGGCTGGCGTGGTGGTACCGAGACGATCCGGGCCACCGTTGGTCAACAGCTGAATCAGCACGAAGTTGTTAAAGTTGAAGGCAAAGCTGGCAATCATCAGCGGAGTCAGCGGCTTGATGAGCAGCGGCAGCGTAATCTTAAAGAAGTTCTGGAACGGACCCGCGCCATCCATTGCCGAGGCTTCATACAGGTCGTCCGGGATAGCCTTCAGCAGGCCCATGCACAGGATCATCATGTACGGATAACCCAGCCAGGTGTTGACGATGATAATCATCGAACGGGCGGTGGTCGGGTCGCTGAACCAGGCCGGTTTGATGCCGAACAGCGCGCTCAGCATCATGTTGATTTCACCGAAGCTCTGGTTAAACAGCCCTTTGAAAATCAGAATTGAGATAAACGACGGTACGGCATACGGCAGGATCAGCAGCACGCGGTAGATCGCTTTGCCTTTCAGGGCTTCCCACTGCACGAGGCAGGCCAGCACCATACCCACGGCAACGGTCAGGAGTACCGTCAATACGGAGAAGACCACCGTCCAGACGAAGATAGCAAAGAACGGCTTCTGGATCCCTTCGTCGGTAAACACGCGGGTAAAGTTGTCCCAGCCGATAGTCACGGTATAGCCCGGGCTGAGTTTGTCATCGCCCCAGCTGCCGTCGGCGTTTACAGACTGATAGAAACCAATATCGTTGTTCGGACGGTACTTCACGCCGCTCTGGTTATTCGTCAGCGTGCCGTCATCCGCCAGGGTATAGAGTGGCTGCGTGCCGGAAAACTGGCGCAGCGAGCTCATGGTCACTTTGCTTTCATCTGGCAGCACGGCGGTGAGCTGAGTCAGCGCCTGACGGTTCTGGGTAATGATACGCAGGTTAGCGCGTTCGCCTTCCGGCAGGGCAGGGGCCTCTTTTAAGGCCAGCTTCTGCTCGCCGCCAAATTTGAAAGCGTCGGAAATATAGGTTTTGCCGCTCTCGCCGTCAGTCAGTGCTAATTTCCATTCGTCACCCGCAGGATACAAACCAAAGTTGAAGGTCTTGCCTGCCTGATAAGAACGGTCCAGAAGCACCTGAGTGGCGCGCTCTTGCGCGAGCTGGTTGGTGCTGCTGTAGTTAGTGAATGCGATAGCGATAGTACAGATCAGCGGGAACAGGACAAACAGCCCCATCCCGGCCACGCCCGGATAGACATAACGCCAGGCATATGCCTTACGGTTGGCGAAAATATACAGGCCAGCAGAGCTTAAAATCAGCGTCATGATGGCGAACAGATATTCCCCTTGTACGTACATTAAAACAACAAGGTAACCCACCAGCAGACAGAGCAGACCGATCGCTGACCACTTCAGCACGTCGCTTTGCCACCAATGTTTCTTTTTAATGACATCCATGGGGTTCTTCCTCTACAACGTTTGATCTTTTCTCCCTCTCCTGGGGGAGAGGGCCGGGGTGAGGGCGTGCGGATAGCGACAACCCTCACCCTAACCCTCTCCCAGAGGGAGAGGGGACTACGGCATTACTTAGTAATACGACCCTGCGCATCTTTCAGCGCGGCATCGACAGTCTGACGACCGCTTGCGGCGTTAATCACCGCAGTACGGGTGGCATACCAGAACGCGGCCATCTGTGGGATGTTCGGCATGATTTCGCCTTTCTGGGCGTTATCCATGGTTGCCGCGATACGTGGGTCTTTTGCCAGCTGATCCTGGAAGGATTTCAGCGCAACGGCACCCAGCGGTTTGTCCTTGTTCACTTCATCCAGACCCTGATCGGTCAGCAGGTAGTTTTCGAGGAACTCTTTCGCCAGCTCTTTGTTCGGGCTGGCGGCGTTGATACCTGCGCTCAGCACACCAACAAACGGTTTAGACGGCTTGCCGTTGAAGGTTGGCAGCAGCGTCACGCCATAGTTGATTTTGCTCTTGTCGATGTTGGTCCAGGCCCACGGACCGTTGATGGTCATCGCGGTTTCGCCTTTGTTGAACGCCGCTTCCGCGATGGAGTAATCGGTATCCGCGTTCATGTGTTTGTTCTTGATCAGATCGACCAGGAAGGTCAGACCCGCTTTCGCACCCGCGTTGTCCACGCCCACATCTTTGACGTCATATTTGCCGTTTTCAAACTTGAACGCGTAACCGCCATCGGCAGCAATCAGCGGCCAGGTGAAGTACGGCTCCTGCAGGTTGAACATCAGCGCGCTCTTACCTTTCGCTTTCAGCTCTTTATCCAGTTTCGGGATCTCTTCCCAGGTTTTCGGCGGGTTAGGCACCAGGTCTTTGTTATAAATCAGAGACAGGGCTTCCACTGCAATGGGATAAGCGATCAGCTTGCCGTTATAGCGAACGGCGTCCCAGGTGAACGGGAACAGTTTGTCCTGGAAGGCTTTATCAGGCGTGACTTCCGCCAGCAGGCCGGATTGTGCATAACCCCCGAAACGGTCATGCGCCCAGAAGATGATGTCCGGGCCGTCACCGGTTGCCGCAACCTGCGGGAATTTCTCTTCCAGCTTGTCCGGGTGTTCTACGGTGACTTTGATACCGGTGTCTTTTTCGAATTTTTTACCCACTTCGGCCAGGCCGTTATAGCCTTTGTCGCCGTTAATCCAGATAACCAGCTTACCTTCTTCAATTTTGGCGAGAGCCGGTGCGGAAATCATCATTGCTGCAAGGGCGGACAATGCGAAAACGCGTGCGCCAGTCTTGATCTTCATATCTGCCATCCTTTTTTGGTGATGTGCTCGTGGATACATAAGGTGGTTCAACGTCACTCAGTCTCCTTATTTGACATCCTCTTTCCATCCTCCCAACCCCTACGCCCCACCCCCGGTTTGTGTGATCTGTGTTGCATAAATTTAAGTTATGAGTGCTGGCGCACATAAAAACACGCTGAATTTTGCAGGTGGCTTCACGAATTTTGCCTCAGCCCGCCAGCTGCGGTCGCAGAGCCTGCTCTCTCATCCTCCCGCCTCCTCCCCCATAAAAAAGCCGGGGGGTGGAGGATTCGCGAAAGTAATGGATACCCCATAGTGAACTTATCTTGAATGTTTCTGTCGGTGACAGGTTGTAACGAAGGGAGAAGGGCATGGCGAGCGTACAGCTGCGTAATGTAACGAAAGCCTGGGGCGACGTAGTGGTGTCAAAAGACATCAATCTCGACATCCATGAAGGTGAATTCGTGGTGTTTGTTGGCCCATCTGGCTGCGGTAAATCAACTCTGCTGCGTATGATTGCCGGTCTTGAAACCATCACCAGCGGTGATTTGCTGATTGGTGATACCCGAATGAACGACATTCCGCCTGCCGAACGTGGCGTTGGCATGGTGTTCCAGTCTTATGCACTTTATCCCCATCTCTCCGTCGCCGAGAACATGTCCTTTGGCCTGAAGCTGGCGGGGGCGAAAAAAGAGGTGATTAACCAGCGCGTCACGCAGGTGGCGGAAGTGTTACAGCTGGCACACCTGCTGGAGCGTAAACCGAAGGCGCTTTCCGGTGGTCAGCGCCAGCGCGTCGCGATTGGCCGTACTCTGGTTGCCGAACCACGCGTCTTCCTGCTGGATGAACCGCTTTCTAACCTGGATGCCGCGCTGCGCGTCCAGATGCGTATCGAAATCTCCCGTCTGCATAAACGTCTTGGCCGCACGATGATTTACGTCACCCACGATCAGGTCGAAGCGATGACGCTGGCCGACAAAATTGTGGTGCTGGACGCAGGCCGCGTGGCACAGGTGGGTAAACCGCTGGAGCTTTATCACTATCCGGCAGACCGCTTTGTTGCGGGCTTTATTGGCTCGCCAAAGATGAACTTCCTGCCCGTCAAAGTCACGGCGACAGCCATTGAACAGGTACAGGTGGAGTTGCCAAACCGTCAGCAAGTCTGGCTGCCGGTCGACAGCGCCAACGTACAGGTGGGGGCCAACATGTCCCTCGGTATTCGTCCTGAGCATTTACTGCCGAGCCACATCGCCGATGTGACGCTGGAAGGTGAAGTTCAGGTCGTCGAACAACTTGGTCACGAAACACAGATTCATATCCAGATCCCCGCCATCCGTCAGAACCTGGTCTACCGCCAGAATGACGTGGTGTTGGTAGAAGAGGGTGCCACATTCGCTATCGGTTTGCCGCCAGAGCGTTGCCATCTGTTCCGCGAGGATGGCACTGCATGTCGTCGGCTGCACAAAGAGCCAGGCGTTTAAGCAATCCCAAAAGAAGACACGAAACCGACAGGTCAAGTGTTCAAAGAAAAGCAATGATCTCAGGAGATAGAATGATGATTACTCTGCGCAAAGTCCCTCTGGCACTCGCCATTGCGGCAGGCATTATGTCTGCCCAGGCAGGCGCTGTAGACTTTAAAGGTTATGCTCGTTCCGGCATTGGCTGGACCGGGAGTGGCGGTGAACAACAATGTTTCCAGGCAACCGGTGCTCAAAGTAAATACCGTCTCGGTAACGAATGTGAGACGTACGCTGAGCTGAAACTGGGCCAGGAAGTGTGGAAAGAGGGCGACAAGAGCTTCTATTTCGACACTAACGTAGCGTATTCCGTTTCTCAGCAGAACGACTGGGAATCCACCAGCCCGGCCTTCCGTGAAGCTAACGTGCAGGGTAAAAACCTGATTGAGTGGCTGCCAGGCTCCACCATCTGGGCCGGTAAGCGCTTCTATCAGCGTCATGACGTCCACATGATCGACTTCTACTACTGGGACATCTCAGGTCCTGGTGCCGGTATTGAAAACATCGATCTGGGCTTTGGTAAACTCTCTCTGGCAGCTACCCGCTCTTCTGAATCAGGCGGTTCTGCAACCTTCGCCGATCGTGATGCCAACGGCGACCGTGTTTATGACAACGTTGTACCTAACGACGTCTTCGACGTGCGTTTAGCCGGTCTGGAAACCAACCCGGGCGGTACGCTGGAGCTGGGCGTTGACTATGGTCACACCAACATTCCTGATGACTACTACCTGCAGCCTGGCGCTTCTAAAGATGGCTGGTTATTCACTGCTGAACACACCCAGAGCATGATGAAGGGCTTCAACAAGTTCGTACTGCAGTACGGTACGGATTCCATGACCTCTAACGGCAAAGGTATTCCACAGGGCGGTAGCGTTGATAACGATGGCTCCATGTGGCGTGTGCTGGACCACGGTGCAATCACCCTGGCAGACCGTTGGGACCTGATGTACGTCGGTATGTACCAGAACATCGATCGTGACAACAACAACGGTACCGAGTGGTGGACCGTGGGTGTTCGTCCGATGTTCAAATGGACGCCAATCATGAGCACCCTGCTTGAAGTGGGCTACGACAACGTCAAATCTCAGAGAACTGACGAGAAGAACAGCCAGTACAAAATCACCCTGGCACAGCAATGGCAGGCAGGCGACAGCATCTGGTCCCGTCCTGCTATCCGTGTCTTCGCAACCTACGCGAAGTGGGATGAGAAATGGGGTTACGCAAACAACAGCGACACTGGCTACACCTCCGGTGTGGCTTACAGTGACACCTCTGCGAAAACCTTCAGCCGTGGCGACAACGATGAGTGGACCTTCGGCGCCCAGATGGAAATCTGGTGGTAATTCGTTAGACCCGACGTAATGACCTGAAAAGAGGGGCGCAAGCCCCTCTCTCCTTAGGGTGCTGCGCGCTATTGCCTGGCCACCGCAGTGCTCACGCTATCAGAGGTAATAACAATGAAAATGAAGAAAAGTCTCGTCGCGCTGTGCCTCTCTGCGGGGCTGTTAGCCTGTGTTCCGGCCGTCTCCTTTGCAGACGTGAATTTCGTGCCACAAAATACCAGTGCTGCGCCCGCTATCCCGGCAGCGGCACTCCAGCAACTGACATGGACGCCGGTTGATCAATCCAAAACGCAGTCGACTCAGCTCTCTATGGGTGGCCAACAATTGAACGTGCCGGGGATTTCTGGCCCTGTTGCGGCTTATAGCGTACCGGCGAACATTGGTGAATTGACCCTGACGCTGACCAGCGAAGTGAACAAACAGACCAGTGTGTTTGCGCCAAACGTCTTGATCCTCGATCAAAACATGACGCCATCGGCGTTCTTCCCGAGCGACTATTTTAGCTATCAGGAACCGGGCGTAATGAGTGCGGACCGCCTGGAAGGCGTTATGCGCCTGACGCCTGCTCTGGGTCAGCAAAAGATTTACGTGCTGGTATTCACAACAGAGAAAGATTTGCAGCAGACAACAAAGCTGGTTGACCCGGCGAAAGCTTATGCCAAAGGCACCGGTAACTCTGTCCCGGATATTCCGGATCCGCTTGCCCGCCATACCACTGATGGCCTGGTCAAACTGAAAGTTTCCACCAACAGCGCTTCCAGCGTACTCGTTGGCCCACTGTTTGGCTCGTCTGGTCCTGGTCCGGTGACTGTGGGGAATACCGCTGCACCTGTTTATACCGCGCCAGCGGCTACGGCAGCCGCGACCGCAGCCCCAGCTCCGGCGAAAAAAGCTGAGCCGGTACTGAACGACACCGAAGAATACTTCAACAACGCCATTAAGCAGGCGGTGAAGCGCGGCGATGTCGATAAAGCGCTGAAACTGCTTGATGAAGCCGAACGTTTAGGTTCAACCACTGCCCGTTCCACCTTTATCAGCAGTGTAAAAGGCAAGGGGTAACCGTTTCCCCACAGTGCTGATTTGTTAGTAGTTTAGTGCGCCTGAGTGGGCGCACTTTTTTTCGTGCCGCTCGCGCTGTTGCACCATTGTTGCGATAGTGATCGCTAAATAACGTTTGACCGCCCTCAATGCGCTTTTCTGCGATACAATGCCATTACGTTATGTATCGGAGAGTCCGGCATGTCACACCCTGCGCTAACGCAACTGCGTTCGCTGCGCTATTTCGACCAAATACCTGCGCTTGACCCGCAGCAGCTTGACTGGTTGCTGCTGGAAGATTCCATGACTAAACGTTTTGAGCAACAGGGCAAGACGGTTACGGTGACGATGATTCAGGAAGGGTTTGTCACCTCTGCTGACATTGCCAGTGAGCTGCCGCTGTTACCAAAAGAAGAACGCTACTGGTTGCGTGAAATTCTGCTCTGCGCGGATGGTGAGCCGTGGCTCGCCGGACGAACCGTGGTGCCTGAATCCACCCTTTCCGGGCCAGAGCTGGCACTGCAACGGCTGGGAAATACCCCGCTCGGGCGGTACCTTTTTACCTCGTCTGAACTTACCCGTGATTTTATTGAAATTGGACGCGATGCCGAACTGTGGGGACGTCGTTCCCGTCTTCGCCTGAGCGGTAAACCGTTAATACTGACGGAGCTTTTTTTACCGGCATCGCCGTTGTACTGAGAGGAAGAAAAAAATGGAGTGGAGCCTGACGCAGAACAAGCTGCTGGCCTATCACCGCTTAATGCGTACCGATAAACCCATCGGCGCGCTACTGCTGTTGTGGCCGACATTATGGGCGCTATGGGTGGCGACGCCGGGCGTTCCACCGCTGTGGATCCTGGGCGTGTTTGTGGCCGGTGTCTGGCTGATGCGTGCGGCGGGCTGTGTGGTCAATGACTACGCCGATCGTAAATTCGACGGACATGTGAAACGGACAGCCAATCGTCCGTTACCCAGCGGGCAGGTCACAGAGAAAGAGGCCCGCGTGCTGTTTATCGTGCTGGTGCTGCTCTCCTTCCTGCTGGTGTTAACCCTCAACACCATGACCATCCTGCTTTCCGTTGCGGCTCTCGCGCTGGCATGGGTCTACCCGTTTATGAAACGCTATACCCATCTGCCGCAGGTGGTGCTCGGCGCGGCGTTTGGCTGGTCGATCCCAATGGCGTTTGCGGCGGTCAGCGAGTCGGTACCGCTGAGCTGCTGGCTGATGTTCCTGGCGAACATTCTCTGGGCCGTGGCTTATGACACGCAATATGCGATGGTCGACCGCGATGACGATCTGAAAATTGGCATTAAATCGACCGCCATTCTGTTTGGTCGTCACGACAAGCTGATTATCGGTATCCTGCAGGTTGCGGTGCTGGCGCTGATGGTGGCGATTGGCCGCCTGAACGGGCTCAACTGGGAGTTTTACTGGTCAGTGCTGGTGGCGGGGCTGCTGTTTGCTTATCAGCAAAAGCTGATCGCAAAGCGTGAGCGTGACGCCTGTTTTAAAGCGTTTATGAATAATAACTACGTGGGCCTGGTGCTGTTCCTGGGGCTGGCGATGAGCTATTTTGGCTGAAAAAAAGCCCGGTGACGCTGAAGCTTACCGGGCCTGCATGATATGAAGCGTCAGATTGTGAGCCGGGTAAGGCGAAGCCGCCACCCGGCTTTTTCACATCACTCGCCCTGCGTCGCACTCTCAATCGTCAAACGCACGTCGGAGGTAATCAGCTCTGCCAGCATCTGATACACCTTCAGCGTCTCTTCCGGCTCGGCATCGCCCGTGTCGCTAATGAACCCTTCATCACGCAACGTCAGTACCAGTGAACTGAAGACCGCTTTGTCGAAGAATTCCGGGGCGTTGATGCCGTGCAGAACGGAAAGGCGCTGTGCCAGCGTCCGGCTCTCTTTCTCCAGCGTACCGCGGTTAATGGATGGGTTCGCGCTCAGCAGCCAGAAGGTGATAGCGTAGCGCTGCAGTGTTTCACGCGCACCCGCCGCCAGCAGTTGCAGCGTACGGGAGCGTGACGGATTGATATGCAGCTCGTCGTTAACAACGGTAATTAGCCCCTGACGACGCAGCTCCTCGGTCATTTTATCCAGCTCAATCGCCAGCTCATCTTTGCTCCAGCGCAGGAACAGCTCTGCTTTCAGCATCGGATAGAGCGTCTCTACATGACGCAGCAGCTCCTGACGAGAAATACGGCGATGCTGGGTAATGATCGCCGCCATCAGCGACGGCAGCATCAGCATATGCGCGATATTGTTACGATAGTAGGTCATCAGCACCGCCTGCTCGCGCGGGAGAATGATGATGTCGCCAATCGTATCTTTCTCGACTTCAAACTTGTTCATCTGCAGCGCATGGTCGATCAGCTCGCTCGCCGTGCTGGCAGGCGTCGTTGAATCCACCGAGTAGGGAACGTTGCGCATCAGGTCAAGATAGCAATCCAGCTGCTCCGTAAGCTGTTCACGGGTCAGGGAGCGTTGACGTGACGCCAGCAGCGCCGTACAGCACAGGTTCATGGCGTTTGCGGCACCGGCGTTGTTAATACGCACCATCAGCTCAGCCGCGATACCGTTAACCGTTGGCGTCAGCCAGGCTGGACGCACCGCTTCGATAGGATCGATAGACTCGCGCCAATCGGGAACATGGTTGTTCAGATACGTCATCAACGGCATCGGCTCGCCGAAGTTTACGTAGCCCTGACCAAGATTGCGTAGCTTGCTCAGCCCGCGCAGCATCTGCGGCAGGCTCTCTTTCTCTTTAGTCGCCCCGCGCAGCTCTTTGGCGTAAGTTCCCACTTCCATGACGTGCTCATAGCCAATGTAAATGGGCACCAGCGTGATGGGACGAGTGCCGCCGCGCAGCATCGCCTGGATGGTCATCGACAGCGTGCCGGTTTTCGGATCCAGCAGACGGCCGGTTCGTGAACGGCCCCCCTCCACGAAGTACTCAACGGAATAACCGCGGCTGAACAGCTCGCCCAGATATTCACGGAATACGGTGGAGTAGAGCTTGTTGCCCTTAAAGGTACGACGAATGAAGAACGCCCCCAGACGGCGGAAAATCGGGCCTGCTGGCCAGAAGTTCAGGTTGATACCGGCTGCGATGTGCGGTGGCACCAGCCCCTGGTGATAGAGCACATACGAGAGGAGCAGGTAGTCCATGTGGCTGCGGTGGCAGGGCACATAAACAATTTCATGGCCGTCATGCGCCAGTTGGCGAACGCGCTCGGCGTTATGGACGTTAATGCCCTGATAGAGGCGGTTCCATGTAAAGCCCAGGATGCGGTCAGAAAGACGGATCATCTCATAGGAGAAGTTCGCGGCAATCTCTTCCATCAGCGCAATGGCGTTCTGCTGTGCTTTTTCATGAGAAATCTTTTTACTGCGCGCTTCGTCTTCAACAGCACGGGCGATCGCTTTGGAAGCCAGCAGCTTGTTGAAGAGATCCTGACGCGCCGGAAGGCGAGGGCCAACGGCGGCCAGACGCTGACGAGCGAAATGCATGCGCGCCACGCGCGCCAGTTTTTGCGCGATGATCTTATCGGTGCCGTGCTCGTCGGCCATCCGGCGTAGCGAGACGGAAGGGGAGAAGCGCACAAAGCTGTCGCGCCCCAGCCAGGAGACGGCGAAGAATTTCTGGATGCCATTAAGCATGCGTAACGGTGGGTTCTCTTCCCCTTTTTCGCGGCCCGGACGACGACCAAACATCACCGACACCGGCACCATCTGCACATCCAGATCGGGATTGCTGCGATGCAGGTCGAGATAGTCGTGGAACAGCTTAATGGACTCTTCTTTTGGCGTGTAATAGGTAAACACGCGTGGCCCACCGTGAATGAACACGTATCGCGGCAACAGCGTACCGTCGACTTCTAACGGTTCAAGCGGGTCAGGTAAATCATGCGCCAGACACTGGGCGCGAAGCGTCAGCAAGTCTGCCTTCGAGTTGTAAGGCAAAACATACATAATAGGGCGCGACGTATCGAGCCCCAATTCCAGCGCGGGTTCTGCTGGGATAGACTTACTTTTTACCAGGACGCTTAATGGTAAATTAAGTAATTTGTAGTAAATTCGTGGCCAGCCAGACATAAACGATGTAAAGCCTCTGGTTAATAATGCAATTGCGGCGCAAGGATAACAGAAAGCGCGCGAAATTACTGTTGTTACCCGTCATACTTCAGGCTACAGCGCAACACGTTGCGCCTCCTGTTATTGACGCTATTTCAAATAAAAGGTTCTTTTAATGGCCAATAATACCACTGGGTTAACCCGTATCATTAAAGCTGCTGGCTATTCCTGGAAAGGTTTTCGCGCCGCTTGGGTCAACGAAGCCGCGTTTCGCCAGGAGGGTGTCGCCGCGATTGTCGCGGTGATTATCGCCTGTTTCCTTGATGTTGATGCCATTACCCGCGTGCTTCTGATCGGCTCCGTGCTGTTGGTGATGATAGTGGAAATTATTAATAGCGCTATTGAGGCCGTTGTGGACCGTATTGGCTCTGATTTCCACGAACTTTCTGGCCGGGCAAAAGACATGGGCTCTGCTGCCGTGTTGCTGGCGATTATCACTGCGGTCATCACCTGGGTCACGCTGCTTTGGTCACATTTCCGATGAGCCTCGAGGAATAATTAAGTCCCTGGTTTTTTGTGCAGTTTTTGGTTCCAAAATCGCCTTTGACTGTATATACTCACAGCATAACTGTATATACACCCAGGGGGCGGAATGAAAGCGTTAACGACCAGGCAGCAAGAGGTGTTTGATCTCATTCGGGATCATATCGGCCAGACGGGTATGCCACCCACGCGTGCGGAAATCGCGCAGCGTCTGGGCTTCCGTTCTCCGAACGCTGCCGAGGAACACCTGAAAGCGCTGGCGCGTAAAGGCGTAATTGAGATTGTATCGGGTGCTTCACGCGGTATCCGCCTGCTGGTGGAAGAAGAGACGGGCATTCCGCTGGTGGGGCGCGTCGCGGCAGGTGAACCTCTGCTGGCGCAACAGCATATTGAAGGCCACTACCAGGTTGATCCCGGCATGTTCAAGCCGAGCGCGGATTTCCTGCTGCGTGTAAGCGGTATGTCCATGAAAGACATCGGTATTCTTGACGGCGATCTGCTTGCGGTACATAAAACGCAAGACGTGCGTAACGGCCAGGTTGTGGTGGCACGCATCGATGATGAAGTCACCGTTAAACGCCTGAAAAAGCAAGGTAATACGGTTCAGCTGCTGCCGGAAAACAACGAGTTTTCCCCGATTGTGGTAGACCTCCGCGAACAAAACTTCTCTATCGAGGGGCTGGCGGTAGGGGTCATTCGCAACGGAGAATGGTTGTAATCTCATCCTGACAGGCTACGGATCTGCCGTGGCCTGATTCCTTCTCCACTCCCGGTATTTTTTCATGTCACTGCTTACGGCATCCGATAAGGCATTGTGGCGTCTTGCACTGCCGATGATTTTTTCCAATATCACCGTTCCTCTGCTGGGGCTGGTGGATACGGCAGTTATTGGTCACCTTGATTCACCCATCTATCTGGGCGGCGTGGCGATTGGCGCGACGGCGACCAGCTTCCTTTTTATGCTCCTGCTCTTTTTGCGCATGAGTACCACCGGGCTTACGGCGCAGGCGTACGGTGCTAAAGATCCTTTGCGTCTGGCGCGTGCGCTGGTTCAGCCGTTAATTCTGGCGCTTGGGGCAGGCGCGTTAATCGCTATATTACGTACCCCACTGATTGATCTGGCGCTGCATGTCGTTGGCGGCAGCGAGGCGGTACTGGAGCAGGCACGACGCTTCCTTGAAATTCGCTGGCTCAGCGCGCCCGCGTCGCTGGCCAATCTGGTTCTGCTGGGGTGGTTACTCGGCGTGCAGTATGCCCGCGCGCCCGTAATCCTGTTGGTGGTAGGCAACCTCCTCAACATCGTGCTCGATCTCTGGCTGGTGATGGGCCTGCACATGAACGTACAGGGTGCGGCACTGGCGACGGCGATTGCCGAATACGGGACGTTTATCCTTGGTCTGTGGATGGTCTGGCGGGTGCTTGTCATGCGGGGGATTTCCCTTGCTCTGCTCAAGAGTGCATGGCGAGGCAATATCCGCACCCTGCTGGCGCTTAATCGCGACATTATGCTGCGCTCATTGCTGCTGCAGCTCTGTTTCGGCGCACTGACGGTCTTTGGCGCCCGGCTTGGGCCAGATATCGTCGCGGTGAATGCCGTTCTGATGACGCTGCTGACCTTTACCGCCTATGCACTGGATGGCTTTGCCTATGCTGTGGAAGCGCATTCCGGCCAGGCATACGGCGCACGTGAAAGTGGTCAGCTGCGGGATGTCTGGCGGGCGGCCTGTCGGCAGTCGGGGCTGGTGGCGCTGACGTTCGCGCTGATTTACGCCTGTTTTGGCGAACAGATTATTGCGTTACTCACCTCCCTTCCTGCACTGCGCGAGCTGGCAAGCCATTACCTCATCTGGCAGGTCATTTTGCCGGTGGTGGGGGTCTGGTGCTATCTGCTGGACGGTATGTTTATTGGCGCGACGCGAGGAGCGGAGATGCGTAACAGCATGGCGGTGGCGGCGGCTGGTTTTGCCCTGACGCTGCTCACGCTCCCCTGGCTGGGTAACCATGGTTTATGGCTCTCCCTGGCGGTCTTTCTCGCGTTGCGGGGCCTGTCACTGGGCTTTATCTGGCACCGGCACTGGCAAAACAATACCTGGCTTCCTTCCCGCAACGATATATCGTGACGGTTAAAGATTCCGAATATGAAATCAACTGCCGAATCCTTAACTACAATTATTATCACGTCCAGCAGAAAAGAACGTAACGGACGTTACGACCCGACGCTTAACTAAGAGGACACGATGATGAATAAAGACGAAATCGGCGGCAACTGGAAGCAGTTCAAAGGTAAAGCGAAAGAACAGTGGGGTAAGCTGACGGATGACGATATGACGGTCATCGAAGGTAAACGCGATCAGCTTGTCGGTAAAATTCAGGAACGCTACGGTTACGAGAAAGACCAGGCGGAAAAAGAGGTCGGCGACTGGGAAAAACGCAACGACTACCGTTGGTAACCGTGTGATACCCGACAGTACAAGGAAGTACTCCCTGAGGGCGGCCATAGGCCGCCTTTGTTTTGGCTGTTAACGCGGCTTTTTCTTTACGAGGATAGAGTGGTCATGGTGGCACGCGTCCTGATGCCGACAGGCCTCCACTTCTACACACGCAGAGCATAATCCGTGTGCTTCAATGACGTTATGGCGCAAGGCAAAGCCCATTCTGGCCGCCAGCGTATGCATAATATCTTCTACGCCTTCCGCCCCTTCTTCTTTCACCACGCCACAACGGTCGCAGATAAACATGGCCGACGTATGGGTTGGCTGGTCAAAAAGATGACACAACACATAACTGTTTGTGGATTCGACCTTATGTACAAACCCTTGTTCCAGCAGAAAATCTAGCGCACGATAGACCGTAGGCGGTTTAGCCTGTGGCTCGCTTTCGCGCAGCAGGTCGAGCAGGTCGTATGCGCTGATGGCGCCCTGCTGCAGGGTCATCAGACGCAAGACTTCAAGGCGCTGCGGAGTCAGGCGCACATTGCGTTGCGCGCACAGCTTCTCTGCCTGCGCTAACAGCTCTTTTGTGGACTTATCCATTTAGCACCTCGGATGTTATAGGCTGGAAAACCCTCACTTTACCATGTTCTGGTAAAAACGCCGAGATCCGCCAGGCTGTGCTATACCTGACCCATCGCAAACCGGGAAATTAATGATGAAAAAACCTGACTGTATTCGGCACTGGCGAGACGTGGAAGAGCCAGATAATTCAACCTATCCCGACAGCAACGAGCTTTTCTCCATCGGTGCACCGCTGGCTCGTCACCTGGGGCTCAGGCGAATCGGTATTCACCACGAGCGTTTGCCGCCCGGGCGTCGAACCTCCTATCCCCACGCGGAAAGCGACGAAGAGGAGTTCATCTATGTGCTGGAAGGGTATCCGGAAGCCTGGATTAACGGCTATTTGTGGAAGCTTGAACCCGGCGACAGTGTAGGCTTTCCCGCTGGTACCGGCGTCTGCCATACCTTTATTAATAACACCGAAGAAGAGGTGCGATTACTGGTCGTTGGCGAGGCTAACAAGAAGCACAACCGAATCTACTATCCGCTTAATCCGGAGTATGCCGCCACGCGTGAAGATCGCTGGGTTGATCATCCCCCTCAGTTCTTTGGGCCGCACGATGGAAAACCTGGGAAAAAATAATTTCCTCTTCTATAAATATTGAGGGTCGTCACAAATAACAACAGGCCTGTCCGGAGTTTTACTTAAGGAAATAGCGGGTCTTTTTGTACTTATTCACAGCAATAGTTCGTTCCTGTTTGGGTGATAACAAACAGGGTGATGTTATTAACGACAATAAGACGAGCATACTGTGAAAAAACATTTTAAATTTTCGGTGGTTAGCATCGCTGTCTCCCTGTTTATGGCAAATCAGGCGGGAGCAGCCAATACCTGGACAGAATCACGTAGCGACGCAATGGGTGGCACGGGCGTCGCTTCGGGCAGCTATGGCAGCGGGGCGTTAATCAACCCTGCGTTGTTGGCAAAGGCGAAACCGGACGATGATGTGACGGTTATTTTACCGTCCGTCGGCGTGCAGGTGACGGATGAAGACAATCTTCAGGATGAGATTGATACCATCAACGATAAAATCAATCACTATAAGGATGTGGTTGATAGCCTGACCCCCATCGAAGTGATTACCAACCCGCTGGGCTCAATCGATCAGTTCCAGGGAGCGGCAAAAGATCTTGCCGATGAACTGGACTATCTCAAAGGCAAAACCGCACGCGCTACGGCGGGCGCGGGGATTGCGGTGAGTATCCCTAACGATGTGCTCTCCGTGGCCTTTATGGCGAAAGGCTATGCCCACGGGCGCGTCAGCTCTTCCATCGATCAGCAAGATATTGATTATCTGCGCAGTATCCAAAACAGCGATGCGGTGGCGGCGGGCGTGGCACTGGATGCGGCGCTAAACGGTACCGATCAAATCACGAAAAACCTTAACTCTACAGCGTCTGGCCGGGCGGCAATTGTCTCCGATTATGGTGTTGCCATTGCCCGTCAGTTCGATCTGGGTGGCGTCCCGGTTTCCCTTGGCGTCACGCCAAAACTGCAGAAAACCTGGATCTACAACTACACCACCTCAATTTACGATTACGACAGTAACAAGTGGAACGACAGCCGCTACCGGAAAGACGATACCGGCTTTAACGTGGATGCCGGTATCGCGGCCGATTTCGGCGAGCACTGGACGGTCGGCGTGAGCGGGCAAAACCTGATGTCGCGCGATATCGACACCAAGGACATTCGCATCCGCAACGGGCGCACGGGGGAAGTGGTGAGCTATAAAGACACCTATCAAATCCGTCCGCTGGTGACGGCCGGTGCCGCCTGGCACAACGATCTGGTGACCCTGACCGCCGATGGCGATCTGACAGAAACCAAAGGCTTTAAAAGCGAAGATACCTCGCAGTATGTTGGCGTAGGTGCGGAAGTGACGCCGCTGAGCTGGCTGGCCGTGCGGGCGGGTTATCGTGCCGATATGAAAGGGAATGACAGTAACGTCTTTACTGGTGGTGTCGGTTTTGCACCGTTTAACACGGTCCACGTCGACCTGATGGGGCTCTACGGTGAAGATGAAACCTGGGGCGCAGGGGCGCAGTTGAGTATGACGTTCTAAAGGGCACCGGAGGCGTTGCGCCTCCGGCTTTTCTTTATGCTATAGTAGCGCCCCTTTTCCACCAGATGCTTAAAACTTCGCCATGTCGTCAGAACACCAGACTGCCTTTCCCGCACACCGTTTCTCCATTGCGCCCATGCTCGACTGGACGGACAGACACTGCCGCTATTTCCTGCGCCAGCTCTCCCGCCATACGCTGCTGTACACCGAAATGGTCACCACCGGTGCAATTATTCACGGTAAGGGCGACTATCTGGCGTACAGCGAAGAAGAGCATCCGGTTGCCCTGCAGCTGGGGGGCAGCGATCCGGCTGCGCTGGCGCACTGTGCGAAGCTGGCAGAAGAACGTGGCTACGACGAAATTAACCTTAACGTTGGCTGTCCGTCCGATCGCGTGCAAAACGGCATGTTCGGCGCCTGTCTGATGGGGAACGCACAGCTGGTAGCGGACTGCATCAAGGCGATGCGTGATGTGGTCTCCATTCCGGTGACGGTGAAGACCCGTATCGGTATTGATGACCAGGACAGCTACGAATTCTTGTGTGATTTCATCAATACGGTTGCCGGAAAGGGCGAGTGCGAGATGTTTATCATCCATGCGCGTAAAGCCTGGCTCTCTGGCCTTAGCCCGAAAGAGAACCGCGAAATTCCGCCGCTGGACTACCCGCGTGTGTATCAACTGAAGCGGGACTTCCCGCACCTGACCATGTCGATCAACGGTGGTATCAAGTCGCTCGACGAGGCCAAAACACATCTGGCGCATATGGATGGCGTGATGGTCGGTCGCGAGGCATATCAGAATCCGGGTATTCTGACGACGGTCGATCGCGAGATCTTCGGCGTTGAAGGCGCAGACACTGACCCGGTTGCCGTGGTGCGGGCCATGTATCCGTACATTGAACGTGAGCTGAGTAACGGCACTTACCTTGGCCATATCACGCGTCATATGCTTGGCCTGTTCCAGGGGATCCCGGGCGCACGCCAGTGGCGTCGCTATCTGAGCGAGAACGCGCATAAAGCTGGCGCGGATATCGAAGTGCTCGAACAGGCGCTACGCCTGGTTGCTGATAAACGATAAATCTCGCTAAAAATTCGTCAAATTCACCACGCTCCGCACAGCCTTGCGGGGCGTTTTGCTTTTATAACAACACGTTAGTGTTGGCATGGATCTTGTAATGGTTGCGACATCATTCGGGAACTCGTGGGAGAGAACCATGCTGGAACTGCTTTTTGTGATTGGCTTTTTTGTCATGCTGTTAGCCACCGGCGTGTCGCTGCTCGGCATTCTGGCAGCGCTTGTGGTGGCGACAGTGGTCATGTTTATTGGCGGATTATTTGCCCTGACGATCAAACTTCTGCCGTGGCTGCTGCTGGCCGTTGCGGTGGTGTGGGTAATACGGGCGATTAAATCACCAAAACTGCCCACTTATCAGCGTAATAACCGCTTTCGTTACTAAGGTATTGAGGGGTTCGTCACATACCTGCAACTTTTCCGGCGGCATTGCTTAGAACGGAATAGGATTTACTTATCGAATCTGTCACTATGGCTGCCGCTAAAGAATTCATCGAGCTGTACCCTACATACAGCCGAACTAAAAAAAGAAAGGGCTTCCTCAGGGAAGCCCAATTTCTTTTATGGGATCAGGGAATTAACAGACTTGACCCCTGCGTTGACCGGCTCTCCAGCACCTCATGCGCACGTTGCGCATCGCTTAGCGCGTACTTCTGCGCATCTGCCACATCCACTTTGATGACCCCGCTGGCAATCAGCGAGAACAGTTCGTTACTGGCTTCGAGCAACTCTTCGCGATTGGTGATGTAGCCCTGCAGGGATGGACGAGTCACATACAGCGAGCCTTTCTGGTTCAGAATACCCAGATTCACACCGGTCACCGCGCCTGACGCGTTACCGAAGCTCACCATCAGACCGCGGCGCTGCAGGCAGTCCAGAGACGCTTCCCAGGTATCTTTCCCTACCGAGTCATATACCACGCGCACTTTTTTGCCGCCGGTTACCTCTTTTAAGCGTTCAACGATGCTCTCTTCCCGGTAGTTAATCACCTGCCAGGCGCCGGCCTGCAGTGCGCGCTGGGCTTTTTGCGCGCTCCCCACGGTGCCTATCAGTTTTGCGCCTAACGCTTTGGCCCACTGGCAGGCGATGAGCCCTACGCCGCCCGCAGCCGCATGGAACAGGAACTGCTCGTCGGGTTTGATTTCATAGGTTTTGCGCAGCAGATAATAGACCGTCAGCCCTTTAAGGAAGGAGGCCGCGGCCTGTTCAAACGAAATGGCATTGGGCAGGAGGGCAACTTTGTCAGCCGGAACGTTGTGCACGGAGCTGTAAGCGCCCAGCGCCGATTGCGCATACACCACGCGATCGCCTTCTTTAACATGCTTAACGGCGCTGCCCACTTTGCTGACCACGCCCGCCGCCTCGGTACCCAGACCGCTCGGCAGTGACGGCGGTGGATAAAGACCGCCGCGAATATAGGTGTCGATGTAGTTAATGCCGATGGCTTTATTTTCAACCTGCACTTCATTTTCGCCAGGCGCGGCGGGGGTAAACTCCACCGCGTTGAGTACGTCAGGGCCACCATGCTTGTGAAATTCAATACGTGTTGCCATGCTTCCTCCAGAATGTGGTAATCTTTCGACCCACTCTTTATCTCGGTAACTCCATTCACTATGGCAGGAAACAAACCCTTCAACAAACAGACTGAACCTCGTGAGCGTGATTTTCAGGTCGCCGGGTTAAAAGTCCCGCCGCACTCGATTGAAGCGGAACAGTCGGTGTTGGGCGGTTTAATGCTGGATAACGAGCGCTGGGACGACGTCGCCGAGCGCGTCGTGTCCGACGATTTCTACACCCGCCCGCACCGCCACATCTTCACCGAAATGGCGCGCCTGCAGGAGTCTGGTAGCCCGATTGACCTGATTACGCTCGCGGAATCGCTGGAGCGGCAGGGGCAACTGGACAGCGTTGGCGGTTTTGCTTATTTAGCAGAACTGTCGAAAAACACGCCAAGTGCAGCGAACATTAGCGCTTATGCGGACATCGTTCGCGAACGCGCCGTTGTTCGTGAGATGATCTCGGTCGCGAATGAAATCGCCGAAGCGGGCTTTGATCCGCAGGGTCGCACCAGCGAAGACCTGCTCGATCTCGCGGAATCCCGCGTCTTTAAAATCGCTGAAAGTCGCGCCAATAAAGACGAAGGCCCGAAAAACATCGCCGATGTGCTCGATGCCACCGTCGCCCGTATTGAACAGCTCTTCCAGCAGCCGCACGATGGCGTAACCGGAGTTAACACCGGCTATGACGATCTCAATAAGAAAACCGCAGGCCTGCAGCCGTCGGATTTGATTATCGTCGCCGCGCGTCCGTCGATGGGTAAAACCACCTTTGCGATGAACCTCGTCGAAAACGCGGCGATGTTGCAGGATAAACCGGTCTTAATCTTCAGTCTGGAGATGCCATCTGAGCAGATCATGATGCGTTCTCTGGCGTCGCTTTCTCGTGTGGATCAGACCCGTATCCGTACTGGTCAGCTCGACGATGAGGACTGGGCGCGTATCTCCGGCACCATGGGGATCCTGCTGGAAAAACGTAACATCTATATCGATGACTCCTCCGGCCTGACGCCGACAGAAGTGCGCTCCCGTGCACGCCGTATCGCCCGCGAGCATGGCGGTATTGGCCTTATCATGATCGACTACCTTCAGCTGATGCGCGTGCCGTCGCTCTCCGATAACCGTACGCTGGAGATTGCGGAAATTTCCCGCTCGCTCAAGGCATTAGCCAAAGAGCTGCATGTGCCTGTCGTGGCGCTCTCGCAGCTTAACCGCTCCCTGGAACAACGTGCCGACAAACGCCCGGTCAACTCCGACCTGCGTGAATCCGGCTCCATCGAGCAGGATGCCGACTTAATCATGTTCATCTACCGTGATGAGGTTTATCACGAGAACAGCGACCTGAAAGGGATCGCCGAAATTATTATCGGTAAACAACGTAACGGCCCTATCGGTACGGTACGTCTGACCTTTAACGGACAGTGGTCGCGTTTCGACAACTATGCCGGTCCTCAATATGATGATGAGTAATTTCTAAGGAAATCAAATGCAAGCGGCAACTGTTGTGATTAACCGCCGCGCTCTGCGACACAACCTGCAACGTCTGCGTGAACTGGCTCCTGCCAGTAAACTTGTTGCAGTCGTGAAAGCGAACGCTTACGGACACGGTCTTCTTGAGACCGCGCGAACGCTCCCCGATGCCGACGCCTTTGGCGTTGCCCGTCTTGAAGAAGCCCTCCGTCTGCGCGCGGGGGGGATCACCCAACCGATTTTGCTGCTCGAAGGCTTTTTTGAGGCTGCAGACCTGCCGACCATTGCAGACCAGCATCTGCACACGGCGGTACACAACGAAGAACAGCTTTCCGCCCTCGAAACCGCTGAGCTGAGCGAGCCAGTCACCGTCTGGATGAAGCTCGACACGGGCATGCACCGTCTGGGCGTACGTCCGGAACACGCGCAGGCGTTTTATCAGCGTCTGTGCCAGTGCAAAAATGTCCGCCAGCCGGTAAATATTGTCAGTCATTTTGCCCGGGCTGATGAGCCTGACTGCGGCGCTACTGAACAACAACTCGACATCTTTAACACCTTCTGCGAAGGCAAGCCGGGGATGCGCTCTATCGCGGCCTCCGGTGGCATTCTGCTGTGGCCGCAGTCGCACTTCGACTGGGCGCGTCCGGGGATTATTCTTTACGGCGTATCGCCGCTGGAGAACAGACCCTGGGGGCCGGACTTTGGCTTCCAGCCGGTGATGTCCCTGGTGTCTAAGCTGATTGCGGTGCGTGAGCACAAGGCGGGGGAACCGGTGGGTTACGGCGGCACCTGGACCAGCGCGCGTGACACCCGGCTGGGTGTGGTGGCGATGGGGTATGGCGACGGTTATCCACGTGCTGCGCCGTCCGGTACGCCGGTTCTGGTCAATGGCCGCGAAGTGAAGATTGTCGGTCGCGTGGCGATGGACATGATTTGCGTAGATCTCGGCCCCGATGCCCAGGATAAAGCGGGCGACGATGTGGTGATGTGGGGTGACGGTTTGCCCGTCGAACGCATCGCGGAAATCACGAAAGTGAGTGCTTACGAACTAATAACGCGCCTGACATCAAGGGTGGCAATGAAGTACATCGATTAAACTGCTGTGAATGCCGGGGGGCAGCGTTGCCTGACCCGGCATGGAACAGGTTAAACGCTCGATCTTCTGTCATATCCGGTTTATTGTTGAATTCCCTGCCTCATCGAATTCCGGAGAACCATCGCGTGTTTCAGAAAGTTGACGCCTACGCCGGCGACCCCATTCTCTCCTTAATGGAGCGTTTCAAAGAAGATCCTCGCAGCGACAAAGTGAATCTCAGCATTGGTCTGTATTACAACGAGGACGGCATTATTCCTCAGTTGAAAGCCGTTGCTGAAGCGGAAGCGCGTCTTAACGCCGCCCCGCACGGTGCTTCTCTTTATCTGCCGATGGAAGGGCTCAATACTTACCGTAACGCCATCGCGCCGCTGCTGTTTGGTGCCGATCACGCGGTGCTCGCACAAAAACGTGTTGCAACCATCCAGACCCTGGGCGGTTCAGGTGCGCTTAAAGTGGGTGCGGACTTCCTGAAAAAATACTTCCCGGATTCAGGGGTATGGGTCAGCGATCCCACCTGGGAAAACCACGTGGCGATTTTTGAGGGGGCCGGCTTTAAGGTGGCGACCTATCCATGGTTCGACAGTGAAACCAACGGCGTGCGCGTTGACGCGCTGCTGGAAAAACTGAATACCCTGCCAGAGCGCAGCATTGTGCTGCTGCACCCGTGCTGCCACAACCCGACCGGGGCAGATCTCACCAACGCCCAGTGGGATGCGGTGATTGAGGTGCTGAAAGCGCGCAACCTGATCCCCTTCCTCGACATCGCCTATCAGGGCTTTGGCGCAGGGATGGAAGAAGATGCCTATGCCATCCGTGCCGTGGCCAGCGCCGGGCTGCCTGTTCTGGTCAGCAACTCGTTTTCAAAAATCTTCTCCCTGTACGGCGAGCGCGTGGGTGGCCTCTCTGTGGTGTGCGAAGACGCCGAAGCGGCAGGTCGCGTACTGGGGCAACTGAAGGCGACCGTGCGCCGCATCTACTCCAGCCCGCCAAACTTTGGCGCGCAAGTGGTGGCGACCGTGCTGGGAGACGAACAGCTAAAAGCCAGCTGGCTTGCAGAAGTGGAATCCATGCGTAAGCGTATTCTGTCGATGCGTCAGGAGTTGGTTAACGTGCTGAAAGAGGCCGTACCGGGGCATAACTTCGACTATCTGCTTAAACAGCGCGGGATGTTTAGCTACACCGGGCTGAGCGCCGCACAGGTTGAACGTCTGCGCGAAGAGTTCGGCGTCTACCTGATTGCCAGCGGACGTATGTGCGTGGCGGGTCTGAATGCCAGCAACGTTCATCGCGTGGCGCAGGCATTTGCTGCAGTAATGTAAGTACTTACTCACCATCCCTCTCCCCGTGGGAGAGGGCCGGGATGAGGGCATCAGGCCGCACAAACAGGTTGCCCGGCATTCTGTGATCTTCTTCTTTTTATCCAACCTCATAAGCAAAAACTCCTTCCCTTCATCTCCCGCTGGGGTTATGGTCGGATAGATTTTTGACCAGTCGCTCAAATTAAAACGATAACAAACTGAATATTCAGGGGAAAATATGCGCAAGATCACACTGGCGCTCAGCGCCGCCTGCTTATTGTTCTCGCTTAACAGTACGGTCGTCGCGCGCGCTTCCGCACCGACGCCGCTTTACACCGGCACTACCGCCGCTATTCTGGCTGAACAAGCCCCCATTCACTGGGTCTCTGTAGCCCAGATTGAAAACAGCCTGATGGGCCGCCCGCCAATGGCTGTGGGCTTTGATATTGACGATACCGTCCTCTTCTCCAGCCCCGGGTTCTGGCGCGGTAAAAAAACATACTCACCGGACAGCGAAGCGTATCTGAAAAACCCGGAATTTTGGGAAAAGATGAACAACGGCTGGGACGAATTCAGCATCCCGAAAGAGGTGGCCCGCGCGCTTATCGCCATGCATGTAAAACGCGGCGACAGCATCTACTTCGTTACCGGACGCAGTCAGACCAAAACGGAAACCGTCTCTAAAACCCTGCAGGATGATTTCCTGATCCCGGCGGCCAGCATGAACCCGGTGATTTTCGCGGGTGACAAACCGGGACAAAACACCAAAACCCAGTGGCTGGAGCAGAAACATATCAAAGTCTTCTACGGTGATTCAGACAACGATATCAGCGCCGCGCGTGATGTGGGAGCCAGAGGGATCAGGGTGTTACGCGCCTCAAACTCGACCTATCGCCCGCTGCCAATGGCCGGGAAGTTTGGCGAAGAGGTCATTGTGAACTCAGAGTATTAAATCGTTGGCGGCGAGTTTGGCTCTTTTTTAATCAAATCTCGTCGCTGCGGGTTTTACCTTTCGTCTTCTTGCTGCACACTTAGAAAGATTCACTTTCATAACGGAGCAGCACATGTGGTACCAACAAACCCTGACCTTAAGCGCTAAACCTCGCGGATTTCACCTGGTGACGGATGAAGTTATCGGGCAGATCCGCGATCTGTCGCGCGTCAAAACGGGTTTGCTGCATCTGCTGCTTCAGCACACGTCGGCCTCTCTCACGCTTAATGAAAATTGCGATCCCACCGTCCGGTCTGATATGGAGCGGCATTTTCTGAAAACCGTTCCGGACAACGCCTCCTACGAGCATGACTATGAGGGGGCGGACGACATGCCTTCGCATATCAAATCTTCTCTGCTGGGCGTATCGCTAATGCTGCCGGTACACAACGGGCGGCTTCTGCTGGGAACATGGCAAGGGATCTGGCTGGGAGAACATCGCATTCACGGTGGTTCGCGTAAAATTATCGCAACGCTACAAGGGGAATAAAGATGACAATTTCGGAGCTACTGCAGTACTGCATGAGTAAGCCAGGCGCGGAGCAGAGCGTTCACAGCGACTGGAAAGCCACGCAGATTAAAGTGGGAGATGTGTTGTTTGCGATGGTGAAAGAGGTGGAAGGCCGCCCGGCGGCGTCGCTTAAAACCAGCCCGGAGCTGGCGGAGCTATTACGTCAGCAGCACGACGACGTCCGGCCGAGCAAACATCTGAACAAAGCGCACTGGAGTACGGTCTATCTCGACGGTTCACTCCCGGGGTCGCAGATTTACTACCTGGTGGACGCGTCTTATCAGCAGGCGGTTGAGCTGCTGCCGGAAGCGACCCGACAGCAACTCTCCGTGTGACAATTACAGCAACGGTTTAAGGAAGCGCGCGGTGTGCGAGGCTTCGCACTCTGCAACGGTCTCTGGCGTACCGGAGACGAGGATTTCACCGCCGCCGCTGCCGCCTTCCGGGCCGAGATCGACAATCCAGTCCGCGGTTTTAATCACGTCCAGGTTGTGCTCAATGACCACAATGGTGTTGCCCTGATCGCGAAGCTGATGCAGAACGTCGAGCAATTGCTGGATATCTGCAAAGTGCAGACCGGTGGTCGGCTCATCGAGAATGTACAGTGTCTGCCCGGTTCCGCGTTTGGATAGCTCACGCGCCAGCTTCACGCGCTGCGCTTCACCTCCAGAGAGCGTGGTCGCTGACTGCCCCAGACGAATGTAGGTCAGGCCTACGTCCATCAGCGTCTGCAGCTTACGCGCCAGCGCAGGAACGGCATCAAAGAACTCGCGCGCCTCTTCGATGGTCATGTCCAGCACTTCGTGGATGGTCTTGCCTTTGTACTTAATCTCCAGCGTTTCACGGTTATAGCGTTTGCCTTTGCACTGGTCGCACGGCACGTAGATATCCGGCAGGAAGTGCATCTCAACCTTGATCACGCCGTCGCCCTGACAGGCTTCACAGCGGCCGCCGCGAACGTTAAAGCTGAAACGTCCTGGCGTGTAGCCGCGCGAACGCGCTTCCGGTACACCGGCGAAGAGTTCACGGACGGGCGTGAAGACGCCGGTATAGGTCGCCGGGTTGGAACGTGGCGTACGGCCAATCGGGCTTTGGTCGATGTCGATAACTTTATCGAAATGCTCCAGCCCCTGAATGTCGCGGTACGGTGCAGGTTCGGCCAGCGTCGCGCCGTTCAGCGCCGTCTGCGCAATCGGGAACAGCGTATCGTTGATCAGCGTCGACTTACCGGAACCGGATACGCCGGTGATACAGGTAAACAGCCCGACGGGCAGCGTCAGCGTCACGTCTTTCAGGTTGTTGCCGCGAGCGCCGGTGAGCTTCAGCACTTTTTCCGGGTTCGCCGCCACGCGCTGTTTCGGCACTTCAATTTTGCGCTTGCCGCTCATGTACTGGCCGGTTAACGACTCTGGCACCGCCATGATGTCTTTCAGAGTACCTTCCGCGACCACCTGGCCGCCGTGCACGCCCGCGCCCGGGCCGATGTCGATCACATGGTCGGCAGCACGGATAGCATCTTCGTCGTGCTCGACCACAATCACCGTGTTGCCGAGGTTACGCAGATGAATAAGCGTTCCGAGCAGACGCTCGTTGTCGCGCTGGTGCAGGCCGATGGACGGTTCGTCCAGGACATACATGACGCCCACCAGGCCCGCGCCAATCTGGCTGGCCAGACGGATACGCTGGGCTTCACCGCCGGACAGTGTCTCTGCGGAGCGGGAAAGCGTCAGGTAGTTCAGGCCGACGTTCACCAGGAATTTCAGACGGTCGCCGATCTCTTTCAGCACTTTTTCGGCAATCTTCGCACGCTGGCCGGAGAGCTTCAGGTTGTTGAAGAAGTCCATTGCGTGACCGATGCTCATGTCTGAGATGGTCGGCAACGCCGTGTTTTCGACAAACACGTGGCGCGCTTCGCGACGCAGACGCGTGCCCTCACAGGTGGCGCAGGAGCGGTTGCTGATAAACTTCGCCAGCTCCTCGCGCACCGCGCTGGATTCGGTCTCTTTGTAGCGGCGCTCCATGTTGTGCAGCACCCCTTCGAACGGGTGGCGACGCACGGAGGTATCGCCGCGATCGTTCATGTATTTGAACTCGATGTTCTCTTTACCGGAACCGAACAGGATCACTTTGTGCACGTTCGGGCTCAGGCTGGCCCACGGCGCCTCCACGTCGAACTTATAGTGCTCTGCCAGCGATTTAAGCATCTGGAAGTAGTAAAAGTTACGCTTATCCCAGCCACGGATCGCACCGCCAGCCAGCGACAGTTCAGGATTCTGGATCACGCGGTCCGGGTCAAAATACTGCTGTACGCCCAGGCCGTCGCACGTCGGGCAGGCTCCCGCCGGGTTGTTAAAGGAGAACAGACGTGGCTCCAGCTCACGCATGCTGTAGCCGCAAATCGGGCAGGCAAAGTTGGCGGAGAAGAGCAGTTCTTCCGCGTTCGGGTCGTCCATATCGGAGACCACCGCCGTACCGCCAGAGAGTTCCAGCGCGGTTTCAAAGGATTCCGCCAGACGGGTCGCCAGATCGTCACGCACTTTAAAGCGGTCAATCACCACTTCGATGGTGTGTTTTTTCTGCAGCTCCAGCTTCGGGGGATCGGACAGGTCACACACCTCGCCGTCGATACGGGCGCGGATATACCCCTGGCTTGCCAGGTTTTCCAGCGTTTTGGTGTGCTCGCCCTTACGCTCTTTAATGATTGGGGCAAGCAGCATCAGGCGTTTGCCTTCTGGCTGCGACAGCACGTTATCCACCATCTGGCTCACGGTCTGCGCCGCCAACGGCACGTCGTGATCCGGGCAGCGCGGCTCTCCTACGCGGGCATACAGCAGACGCAGGTAGTCATGAATTTCGGTAATGGTACCGACCGTTGAACGCGGGTTGTGGGAGGTGGACTTCTGCTCAATAGAGATAGCAGGCGAAAGCCCCTCGATATGGTCTACATCCGGTTTTTCCATCAATGACAGGAACTGGCGCGCATACGCAGAGAGTGATTCAACGTAACGGCGCTGTCCTTCGGCATACAGGGTGTCGAAAGCCAGTGAGGATTTGCCAGACCCCGAAAGCCCGGTCACGACGATGAGTTTGTCGCGAGGGATTATGAGGTTGATATTCTTGAGATTGTGGGTGCGGGCGCCCCGAACTTCGATCTTATCCATTCACCTTTCCCGGTTGGAACACGGATTGCCTGGTTTGTTTGAAGGACAAACGGCTGTCAGAAACGGCTAATTATGACACAATTTAACCTGTTTGAATATACAGTATTGGAATGCATTTTCTGAATAGCTGTGTAACAATGCCGAGTTCGCGAGAGATTTCTGAACCCGCCACGCAACTATGCAAATTGACGCGTGGAAATGGTACACTCGCGCGTTTACACTATTAAGAAACGTATTCAGGAGACACGAACATGGCCAGCAGAGGCGTAAACAAGGTGATTCTCGTCGGTAATCTGGGCCAGGACCCGGAAGTACGCTACATGCCGAGTGGTGGCGCAGTTGCCAACATTACGCTGGCTACTTCCGAATCCTGGCGTGACAAAGCGACCGGTGAGATGAAAGAGCAGACCGAATGGCACCGCGTTGTGCTGTTTGGCAAACTGGCAGAAGTGGCCGGTGAGTATCTGCGTAAAGGCTCTCAGGTGTATATTGAAGGCCAACTGCGTACCCGCAAATGGACCGATCAATCCGGTCAGGAAAAGTACACCACTGAAGTGGTGGTAAACGTTGGCGGCACCATGCAGATGCTGGGTGGCCGTCAGGGCGGCGGCGCACCAGCAGGTGGCGGCCAGCAGCAGGGCGGTTGGGGCCAGCCTCAGCAGCCACAGGGCGGCAACCAGTTCAGCGGCGGCGCGCAGTCTCGTCCACAGCAGCAGTCCGCACCGGCACCGTCTAACGAACCGCCAATGGACTTCGACGACGACATTCCGTTCTGATTGTCTTCAGCACTAAAGAAAGCCCTGCTGTTGCAGGGCTTCTTGTTTAATTCTCATCACGTTATATTTGGTGCCTGACCCATCTCATCCGCGAGGAGCTATGCCACAACAACTCTTTGATCCCGCAGACGTTCAGAAGACATTCGCAATGCTCACGGTGGATAACCACAACGCTGCGTTGCTGAACGAAATTTCTCCTTGCGCGTCAGTGGATGAAGAACTGTGCTTTGGCCCATTCCCGCCGGGATATCATTTTGTCAGAGCTGAAAATCGAATTGCTGATATTCCTAATGAGCACTTTGAACTGGCGCTGGTCAATGAAATTACGCAGGAGATTGTTTACTACAATCGCGTGATTTATCAGAAAGATGCATTTTTAAATTACATGCCAGTGACGCAAATTCTGATATGGCGCTCGCCTAAACCGTCGCACCGTGGCGTGTTGCGCGATTTGCCAGGAAAAGTGTTTTCTCAGTATTTGCTGGAAAAATACAATGTCATCATCACAGACCGTCACCAGACACGTGATGGTATGAGTTTCTGGCAATCACGTCTGTATGATGCTATCGCCAGCGGCCATCATTTGTACGCCTATGACATGATTACCTGTGAAATGAGACCGATAATGAAAGACAGCGATATCGGCAATCAGGTTGATTGGCTATGGGGCGATGAGGAGCATCATCAGAACCGGCTGGCGATCATCAGTAAACTCCCGCTGCCTGCTGTGGATTGATGCCTTGAAAATAAAAAAGCCTCGTAAGAGAGGCTTTTAACATGCTGTTATGAAACGACCATCAGGTAATCACCATCGGCCAGTCTGGTGGCGTATGGCTCATTGCCTCAACCATCACTACTTTAATATTTTCCCAGACGGCGGCAATATCCAGCAGGGTGATACCAAGCAGACCCGTTGCAAACCAGCAAGCCGCGCCCAGTCCTAACAGCGTACTGATAACCGCAAGACCCGCGTAGTCAGATTTACGAAACTGAATGTTCAGCGTGCTGGCTAAAAACATCAGTACCGCACTCAACAAAGGCCAGCGCAGGAGAACCATGCTGGTCGTAATGGTTGCCATAAAACCCATCCTCTCCAAAACAGACGAACTGAATGAAACAGTGTTTCTCGTTACATGAGATGTGTGAACTATATCACATTTGTTGATTTATTCGCCAGTGTCTGTGCGAGCAGATTGGGGATTTTATTACGCTGAAAAAGAGAGGCGGCAGGATGGGGTTGCCTTCGACATCGGCGGATGCGAACCCACCACGTGCCGGGAGCAACCTCCTTCGAACGAGCGGAGGAGGGCAACGGCGTTCCCAGCGATGCCTTTTTATAAGTGAAGCGTTATTCTCTGCTGATCCTGGAAATAATGTGGTAATAGCCGAACGTTTATAAAACATTGATCAAATTACATCCGCGCAAATAGTATAAAACGTCATGTTGATGTTGTACTTTTTTCATGCTGCCAGAAGTTTGGCTTAATCAACGATCCTCTGTTGCGTTATCTTCAATCCCCCCGTTCAGGCTGGATAAATATTTCCCTTAATAGAAACGGAACGAATACTTTTAGTTTAGCTTACGGACAAATATTATCGTCATAACGAAATTTAAGATTTTTAATACTAAAAGTCAGTTGCTAACTTCGCATGATTCATGCAACGTAATCACCTGTTTATCAAAGCATCCGGCCTTCATTACTACAGGCGTACAACATGCAGGGATATAGGGCGGGAAATGAATCGTAGCGCGCGGCGCAAGATGCTCAGAGTGGTAGGGATCATCATGGTAGTTATGCTGCCGGTGATGCTTGCGCTATGGTTTGCCCAGCTAAGAGCAGTGTCGGAAACAAGCGCGCAGTTACGCACATTTGCTGAACTGGCTTTAGACAAAACTGAACTGGTTATTGAACAGGTTGATCTGGCCCGGACCGAAGCGGAAAAATATCAGGGTAAAGTTTGTACGCCGTCACATCGGCAATATATGTTGAACGTGGTTCGCGGCCGTCTGTTCATCGCTGATTTAATTTATGCCGAAGGCCAGAATTTTCGTTGTTCATCCATTTTTACCCCGGATCGGCCCTATGCGATCTCCCCCGCTAATTACATCCGAAAACCCGATATCGCTATCTATTATTACCGTGATACGCCATTTTTCACTGGCTATAAAATGACATATATGCAGCGCGGGAATTATGTCGTGGTGGTTAATCCGCTCTCGTACAGTGAAGTGATGTCCACCGATCACTCTCTCTCATGGGGCGTGTACGATACGGTAACGAATGCCTTCTTTTCCGTCAGTCAGAAAGCCAACGTTTCTTTATTAAACTCGATGATTCGGGATAAGGACGTGGTATTTCAAAAAGATGACCGTTTTTATACGGTGGTAAAATCGGATAAACGTCCGATTGCCGCCATCGTTTCAACGTCGAATAAACGCTTCTATGAAACGCTCTACCATCAGGCGACGTTGACGCTGCCGCTGGGAATGATCTGTAGCATCATTATTTTGCTGGTCTGGTCGCGCACCCACCGTGAGCTGAACTCCCCAGGACGATTGCTGCATCGGGCGCTGAATAAACGTCAGCTTTGTGTCCATTATCAGCCAATCATCGATATCAAGAATAATCAGTGCGTGGGGGCAGAGGCGTTGTTACGCTGGCCTGGTTTTAACGGGCCTGTCATGAGCCCGGCGGAATTCATCCCGCTGGCGGAAAAAGAGGGGATGAGCGAACGCATTACGGATTATGTTGTAGAAGAGGTCTTCAGCGATCTGGGCCATTTCCTGGCCGCGCATCCTGACCTCTATATTTCGATCAACCTGTCGGCGACGGATTTTCACTCTTCGCGGCTGATCGCCATGATTTCCGACAAAGCGCGGCACTATGCCGTGCGTGCGCAGCAGATCAAAATCGAAGTGACGGAGCGCGGATTTATTGATGTGCCGAAAACTACGCCGGTTATCCAGGCTTTTCGTCAGGCGGGTTATGAAGTGGCAATCGACGATTTTGGTACAGGTTACTCGAACCTGCATAATCTCTACTCGCTGAATGTCGATATTCTGAAAATCGACAAATCCTTTATCGACACCCTAACCACCAACAGCACCAGCCATCTTATCGCCGAGCATATTATCGAGATGGCGCAGAGCCTGCGGCTCAAAACCATTGCGGAAGGGGTAGAAACTGCCGAGCAGGTAAGCTGGTTGTTGAAGCGCGGCGTACAGTTCTGTCAGGGATGGCACTTCGCGAAAGCGATGCCGCCCCAGGAGTTTATGACCTGGCAGCAGCAACCTTTGCACTGATAAACCTTAATTCAACTGGTGACGGTAATCGCTTGGCGTGCGGTCAAACTCGCGGCGAAACACGCGGGAAAAGGTTTGTTGCGACACATACCCCAGATCCATCGCGATATCAAAAATAGGCCGCTGCGTAGAGCGTAACGCCTGCGCTGCCAGCAGTAACCTGCGCTGACGAATGTACTCACCCAGCGTCTGGTGCATTACGGTCCGGAACATTCTCTGTAAATACCATTTCGAATAGCCCGACTTTTTCGCGACCACATCAATGTTCAACGGTTGGTCGATATGTTCATCAATCCATTCAATAAGTGTCTGAATAATTTGCTGATGCGACATAAGGTTGCCCTCTGTAGATACAACTTTCCTGGTTGATTCGTCGTTTTCTCTGTGGGGGAGTATAATTCCTCAAGTTAACTTGAGGTAAAGAGGTTTTATGGAAAAGAGATTGCCGAGAATAAAAGCGCTTTTGACCCCGGGTGAAGTGGCTAAGCGAAGCGGTGTGGCAGTATCGGCGCTCCACTTCTATGAAAGTAAAGGGTTAATCAAAAGCATCCGTAACGCCGGAAACCAGCGGCGCTACACCCGTGACGTGCTCCGCTACGTGGCGATTATTAAAATTGCGCAACGAATCGGAATTCCCCTGGCCACCATCGGTGAAGCGTTCGGCGTGTTACCGGAAGGCCACACGCTGAGCCCGAAAGAGTGGAAAGAGCTTTCATCCCAGTGGCGAGAGGAGCTGGACCGGCGTATTCATACGTTGGTGGCGCTGCGTGACGAACTTGACGGGTGCATCGGTTGCGGTTGTTTGTCGCGCAGCGATTGCCCGTTACGCAACCCCGGTGACAAACTGGGCGAACAGGGGACGGGGGCGCGGCTGCTGGAAGAAGATTGAGATCTGTTTGCCGGGTGGCGGCTGCGCCTTATTTGGCAACAAAACATAATAAAGAACTAAAGCGCCACATTAGGGCGCTTTAGTTTTTTCCGGTCTTTGTCTTTCTCTCTATCCCGCTGGCTCACGGGAGGGTTTCCCCCGACATCAGCACCCCTCATGTCGAGCTGGTTGAGGAGGTTCCGGTTTGTGCTGACACTTTAATTCTATGTAAGGGCCGCTTTTTCGCCAGTCACCGGGGCCGCTTTTTTGGCGAATATTTTTCGCGGTGTTGTTCAATTTTCTATAGTTAAAAAGTATGAATAACAGGAGACCACTATGCTCACGGTACATCACCTTAACCAGTCGCGCTCACACCGCGTGATCTGGGCTCTGGAAGAACTTTCTCTGCCCTATGAGATTGTTCACTACCAGCGCGAAAAAACGATGCTGGCTCCCGAGTCCCTTAAACGCGTGCATCCGTTGGGCAAGTCTCCGGTCATTGAAGACAACGGGCTGATCCTTGCTGAATCCGGTGCCATTCTGGAGTATCTGCAGGAAACCTACGACGCAGAATCGCAGCTTAAGCCGCTGGATCCTGCCCACAAGGTGCAATACCGCTTCTGGCTACACTATGCCGAAGGTTCTCTTATGCCGCTGCTGTTAATGAAGCTGGTATTTAGCAGCCTCGGTAAACCGCCCGTGCCGTTTGGAATACGCACGCTGGGGAAAGCGCTGGGTCAGGGCGTGCAAAAAGCCTATCTCAACCCCCAGCTCGAAACCCACGCGCGTTTTATTGAATCTCACCTGGCTGAAAATAGCTGGTTTGCCGGAGAGACTCTCAGCATGGCCGATATTCAGATGAGTTTCCCGATTTTTGCCCTGCTGGCACGTGGCGGTGTCGAGGATCTTCCGCACACACATGCCTGGAAGAAAAAGGTCGAAAATCGTCCTGCCTGGCAGAGAACCCTGGAACAAGGTGGGCCGTTAACGATCCCTGGCGAGGCGTAATTTGTAACCCCATTGCGCATAAACGATAACGTTTGCGCATCCTCTGCTTATTTCTTCATCGTCATAAGGGAAATTTAGCGAAAAACGAGAAAGTTCAGTTGAAAAGGGCGGTGATTAGGCTGGATAATCGTTTGCCTAAATTTGACCACCCGTTTTGTAAGCGCGGAGCTAAACGTTTGCTTTTTTTGTGACGCCCCTTTTCGTCGCAAACGCAGCACAAGGATTTGACGTTTTGCTGGCAGTGGAGTCTCCACCACGCTTACGGACTTTCTATAAAAACTCTCAGGGGATGTTTTCTATGTCTACGCCATCCGCGCGTACCGGCGGTTCACTTGACGCCATCTTTAAAATTTCTGCTCGCGGCAGCACCGTGCGCCAGGAAATCGTTGCCGGTCTGACAACGTTTCTGGCAATGGTGTACTCCGTCATCGTTGTGCCGGGCATGCTCGGTAAAGCAGGATTCCCACCGGCAGCGGTTTTCGTTGCAACCTGTCTTGTCGCCGGTGTTGGCTCCATCGTAATGGGGCTGTGGGCGAATCTGCCGATGGCGATTGGCTGTGCCATTTCCTTGACCGCCTTCACCGCGTTTAGCCTGGTGCTGGGCCAACACATCAGCGTACCGGTTGCCCTGGGAGCCGTCTTCCTGATGGGCGTGCTGTTCACCATTATCTCGGCAACCGGCATTCGTAGCTGGATTTTGCGCAACCTGCCGCACGGCGTAGCACACGGCACCGGTATCGGTATCGGGCTGTTTCTGCTGCTGATTGCCGCCAATGGCGTGGGTCTGGTCATTAAGAACCCGCTGGACGGTCTGCCGGTGGCGCTGGGTCACTTCGCCAGCTTCCCGGTGATCATGTCCCTGATTGGCCTGGCGGTGATTATTGGTCTGGAAAAACTGAAAGTCCCAGGCGGCATTCTGCTGACCATTATCGGTGTGTCCATTGTTGGCCTCATTTTCGATCCGACCGTGCATTTCTCTGGTATTTTTGCCATGCCGTCACTGAGCGATGACAACGGTAACTCCCTGATTGGCAGCCTGGATATTGTCGGCGCGCTGAACCCGGTGATCCTGCCAAGCGTGCTGGCGCTGGTGATGACGGCGGTGTTTGATGCCACCGGTACCATCCGTGCGGTGGCCGGTCAGGCGAACCTGCTGGATAAAGATGGTCAGATTATCGACGGTGGCAAAGCGCTGACCACCGACTCCCTGAGCAGCGTCTTCTCGGGTCTGGTAGGGGCTTCTCCGGCTGCGGTCTATATTGAGTCTGCTGCGGGCACCGCGGCAGGCGGTAAAACTGGCCTGACCGCCATTACCGTTGGTGTGCTGTTCCTGCTGATCCTGTTCCTCTCTCCGCTCTCTTATCTGGTGCCAGCCTACGCTACGGCTCCGGCACTGATGTACGTCGGCCTGCTGATGCTGAGCAACGTGGCGAAAATTGACTTTGCGGACTTTGTGGACGCGATGTCAGGCCTGATCACTGCGGTATTTATCGTGCTGACCTGTAACATCGTGACCGGCATCATGATCGGCTTCGCGTCGCTGGTGATTGGTCGCCTGGTCTCCGGTGAGTGGCGCAAGCTGAACATTGGCACCGTGGTTATCGCCGTTGCGCTGGTGGTGTTCTACGCGGGCGGCTGGGCAATCTAAATTGTCCTTTGATGCGAAAACGGGTGGCTCAGGCCGCCCGTTTTTATTTTCAGGACTCATCCCGTTGCCTTTTGCGTTACTCTGGGGAAGATAGAATAAAAGGCACGACGCCTTCCGTAGTACATAAGTAACACAGCAAACAGGGAACGCATGGAAATCTTTTTCACAATACTCATCATGACCCTTGTGGTCTCATTATCCGGGGTGGTTACACGCGTACTGCCCTTTCAGGTCCCCCTGCCATTAATGCAAATTGCCATCGGCGCGCTGCTGGCGTGGCCGACGTTTGGCCTGCACGTTGAGTTCGACCCGGAACTGTTCCTCGTGCTGTTTATCCCGCCACTGCTGTTTGCTGATGGCTGGAAAACACCCACGCGCGAGTTTCTGGAACATGGGCGCGAGATCTTCGGTCTGGCACTGGCGCTGGTCGTCGTGACCGTGGTCGGGATTGGTTTCCTGATCTATTGGGTGGTTCCGGGGATCCCGTTAATCCCCGCTTTTGCGCTGGCCGCAGTCCTGTCGCCAACCGATGCCGTGGCGCTGTCCGGCATTGTGGGTGAAGGGCGGATTCCGAAGAAAATCATGGGCATCTTACAGGGAGAGGCGCTGATGAACGACGCCTCCGGTCTGGTTGCCCTGAAGTTCGCCGTGGCCGTCGCAATGGGAACGATGATCTTTACCGTGGGTGGCGCGACCCTGGAATTCTTTAAGGTTGCTATTGGCGGTATCCTGGCGGGCTTCGTGGTGAGCTGGCTGTATGGCCGCTCGCTGCGCTTCCTCAGCCGCTGGGGCGGTGATGAACCCGCAACGCAGATCGTACTGCTGTTCCTGCTGCCGTTTGCCTCCTATCTGATTGCCGAACACATTGGCGTGTCGGGCATTCTGGCAGCGGTCGCGGCAGGGATGACCATCACCCGTTCCGGCGTAATGCGCCGCGCGCCGCTGGCCATGCGTCTGCGTGCAAACAGCACCTGGGCAATGCTGGAATTTGTCTTTAACGGCATGGTCTTCCTGCTGTTGGGTCTGCAGCTGCCGGGCATTATGGAATCCTCTCTGGTGGCGGCGGAGGCCGATCCGAACGTTGAAGTCTGGATGCTCTTTACCGACATCGTGCTGATCTACATGGCGCTGATGCTGGTGCGCTTCGGCTGGCTGTGGACGATGAAAAACTTCAGCGTGCGCTTCCTGAAGAAAAAGCCGATGGAGTTTGGTTCGTGGACCACGCGTGAGCTGCTGATTGCCTCCTTTGCGGGGGTACGCGGGGCGATTACCCTGGCCGGTGTGCTCTCCATTCCGTTGCTGTTGCCGACGGGCGATGTCTTCCCGGCGCGTTATGAACTGGTCTTCCTGGCGGCGGGCGTGATCCTGTTCTCACTGTTTGTCGGGGTGATTATGCTGCCGATTTTGCTGCAGCATATCGACGCCGGGGACGCCACGCAGCAGCATAAAGAGGAGCGGATTGCCCGCGCTGCCACTGCCGAAGTGGCCATTGTCGCTATTCAGAAAATGGAAGAGCGCCTGGCCGCCGATGCCGAAGAGAACATCGACAATCAGCTGCTGACGGAAGTGAGCTCACGCGTGATTGGTAATCTGCGTCGCCGGGCTGACGGCCGTAACGATGTGGAAAGCTCGCTGCAGGAGGAGAACCTGGAGCGCCGGTTCCGTCTGGCGGCGCTGCGCTCCGAGCGTGCCGAGCTGTACCACCTGCGCGCCACGCGGCAAATCAGTAATGAAACGCTGCAAAAGCTGCTGCACGATCTGGATCTGCTGGAAGCGTTGTTGATAGAGAATCAGTAACGCTGTTTTTGCCCGGTGGCGCTGCGCTTACCGGGCCTACGTGCTCGATCGGTTCCCTCTCCCTGTGGGTTGAGGGATCCCCATAAAATAATGCCTGCACGGAGGACCCCCTCTCCCTTGAGGGAGAGGGTTGGGGTGAGGGGGAACATATGGCTGTAGAGGTCATTCCGTTCACTTTATGTTCCTTGCTACTCTGTAACGGCATGACTTGTGAACGTGCCAGGGCGGCTCAATCGCCACCGCCCTGGCGACCCGGGCTCCCGGCGGTAAATCGCCGCTTCGCGGTGCCCTCGGCTTATTCCTTCCGGCTTATCGGGGACGGGCGGATGTAACGTCCCTGTAAAGCCGCCCTCTCGGCGCATCCATGCGCCTCGCCCCGGCCTGCAGGAAACGCCTCAGCGATTTACAGCCGGACCAGGGCGTCGCTGTAAGTCATTCATTTTCCTGAAGCAACATTCATCGCTTCCGGTAAAAAATTACAGGGGATCCCTCAGCCCTGTGGGAGAGGGTTAGGATGAGGGCACCCAAAATCCCTCACAACATTGCAGCCACGCCTGGGCGCTGTGCGACAAATATATCCCTTCTCGCCAGATCATCCCCAGTTGCCAGTGCAAATCGCTTTCGAGTGGGATCCAGCGCAGCGTGTTTTTATCCAGACGCTCGCAAATCGGCTGCGGCAGAATGGCAATTCCCACGCCTGCCTGCACCATCGCTGCCAGGAAATCCCACTGGCCGCTGCGCACCGCAATGCGCGGCTTCACGCTATGTTGATTAAACAGCGTCATCAGCTGGCGGCTGAGGGCGAAATCTTCGTTGTAGATCAGCAGAGGGTATTCACCGAGCAGCTCAGGTTTCACTGAATCTCGCTTCAGCCAGTCGCCGGAGCGGGGAACCAGCACGCACAGCGGATGGCTAAAGAGCGGAAGCGTCGCCAGACCGCTCTCTTCCTCAGCGGGGAGGGCTGTCATGGCGACGTCCAGCTCGCCGTTGGTTACGGCCTGCTGGACGGTTAACCCACCAAACTCCGAAATTTTGAGTTCAACGCCGGGGTAACGCTGGCGAAACAGGCTAATCGGCCCGGCCATCATCATCCCGACCATCGGCGGAATACCAAGGCGCAGCACCCCTTTGGTCAGGTGGTTAATATCGTCTAGCTCCGCTTCCAGCTGACGAAACTCGGCCAGGATCGCCAGGCCACGTTCAAACACCACGCGCCCGGTATCGGTAAGCAACAGCTTGCGTCCGTCGCGGATCAGCAGGGTACAGTTGAGTTCATCTTCGAGGTTTTTCAGCATTTTGCTGATGGTGGGCTGGGTAACAAATAACTTCTCCGCTGCGCGGGTAAAACTCTGCTGGCGAACCACTTCGACAAAATAGCGCAGCGTTCTTATGTCCATGATTATTCCTCGAAACTATACCTTCGATGATTTTAATTCATTTCAGTCCATACCGTGCGCTCACTATACTGGCGCCTCGTCTCATTTTTGAGGAAAACCCCCATGGCCGTGGCGTTAAGCCGTGTTACGCCTGCCGTTGTGCAACGACTCCAGGTACCGGTTCAGGTACTGCTCTACGCGGGACTGTTTGTTTTTGCGGAATATCTTGTCGGCTGGCTGCATCTGCCGCTGCCTGCCAACCTGGTGGGGATGGTGTTGATGCTGACGCTCATTCTCTGCCGCGTTATCCCCCTTAGTTGGGTGCGTGCCGGCGCGCGCTGGCTGCTGGCAGAGATGTTGCTGTTCTTTGTTCCTGCCGTGGTGGCGGTGGTGAACTATGCGCAACTGCTGATGGTGGACGGCTGGCGGATCTTCGCGGTCATCGCCCTGAGCACGCTGATGGTGCTGGGCGCCACCGCCTGGGTGGTGGACAAGGTTTATCGCTTCGAGATCCGCAGGCAAAAAACATGACTAACTTCCAGATAAGCGTGCTGTGCCTGATTGCCACGCTGGTTATCTACTTTGCCAACAAACGCCTGTATCGTCGCTTTCACGCGCTGCCGCTGATGCCGCTGGTCTTCACGCCGATCCTGCTGGTGCTGATGCTGGTTTTTGGCCATATCTCCTGGCAAAACTACATTGGCGAATCCCACTGGTTGCTGTGGCTACTGGGGCCGGCCACCATCGCCTTTGCGGTGCCGGTGTACGACAACCTGAATATCATTAAACGTCACTGGATGTCGCTCAGCGCGGGGGTGATTACCGCCACGGTGGTGGCGGTCTGTAGCTCCGTCTGGCTGGCGCGGCTGTTTACGCTGCCCGATGAAATTCAGCGTAGCCTGGCCGTGCGCTCGGTAACGACGCCATTTGCTCTGGCAGCCGCTAAACCGCTCGGCGGACAGCCGGATCTGGTGGCGCTGTTCGTGGTTGTCACCGGTGTCTTCGGTATGGCGGTGGGCGATATGCTGTTTCTGCGGCTTTCTATCCGTGAAGGGTTGGCAAAAGGGGCGGGATTTGGCGCGGCGTCACACGGCGCGGGAACGGCACGCTCTTATGAGTTGGGTCAGCAGGAGGGAGTTGTAGCAAGCCTGGTGATGATGCTCTCCGGCGTGTTGATGGTGCTGATTGCGCCGCTGGTGGCGTGGGTGATGTTCTGAACTCCCCGGCCCGAAGGCCGGGGATCAAGACTCAGTGTGCGCGGCCTTGTTCCACGCCCAGGCCGGTTTGCGAGCGGATAAACTGGGCGCGGAATTTCTCACGCTCCAGGTTCCCCTCCGGCGAGTTGTCGGTTGCAGAAAAGATCCAGATACCGATAAACGCCACGGCGATTGAAAACAGCGCCGGGTACTCATACGGGAAGAGCGCCTTTTCGTGACCGAGGATCTGCACCCAAATCGTCGGGCCGAGGATCATCAGAATCACCGCAGTCAGCAGCCCCAGCCAGCCGCCTACCATTGCGCCACGGGTGGTCAGTTTAGACCAGTACATGGAGAGCAGGATGATAGGGAAGTTACAACTCGCCGCAATCGAGAAGGCCAGCCCCACCATGAAGGCAATGTTCTGCTTCTCGAAGAGGATCCCCAGCAGGATCGCCACCACACCCAGAATCAGTACGGTGATTTTGGAGACTTTGAGCTCTTCACGCTCGGTTGCGCCTTTGCGGAACACGTTCGCGTACAGGTCATGCGACACCGCAGATGCTCCGGCAAGCGTAAGCCCGGCAACCACGGCAAGGATGGTGGCAAAGGCCACTGCTGAGATAAAGCCGAGGAACAGGTTGCCGCCTACCGCATCCGCCAGATGCACTGCCGCCATGTTATTCCCGCCAATCAGCGCGCCCGCCGCGTCTTTAAATGCCGGGTTCGCTCCCACCAGCATGATGGCGCCAAAACCGATGATAAAGGTCAGTATGTAGAAGTAACCCATAAACCCGGTGGCGTAGAAGACGCTCTTGCGCGCTTCGCGGGCATCGCTCACGGTGAAGAAACGCATCAGGATATGTGGCAAGCCTGCGGTACCAAACATCAGACCCAGACCGAGTGAAAGCGCGGATATCGGGTCTTTCACCAGCCCGCCCGGGCTCATGATCGCTTCCCCTTTCGGGTGGACCGCCATTGCTTCGGTAAACAGGTTGTTGAAGCTAAAGCCGACGTGTTTCATCACCATAAAGGCCATGAAGCTCGCACCGAACAGCAGCAGAACCGCTTTGATAATTTGCACCCAGGTGGTTGCCAGCATGCCGCCAAACAGGACGTACATCACCATCAGCACACCCACCAGCACCACCGCGACGTGGTAGTTCAGGCCGAACAGAAGTTCGATCAGTTTGCCTGCGCCAACCATCTGGGCGATCAGATACAGCGCCACCACCACCAGCGAACCGCAGGCGGAGAGAATACGAATCGGACCCTGCTTCAGGCGATACGAAGCCACGTCAGCAAAGGTGAAACGCCCCAGGTTGCGCAAGCGTTCGGCGATCAGGAACAAAATGATCGGCCAGCCCACCAGGAAGCCGAGAGAGTAGATCAGACCATCGTAGCCGGAGGTGTACACCAGCGCGGAGATCCCAAGGAAAGACGCGGCAGACATAAAGTCGCCCGCAATCGCCAGCCCGTTCTGGAAACCGGTAATATTACCACCCGCAGTGTAGTAATCATTACGGGAACGGACGCGTTTCGACGCCCACCAGGTGATATACAGCGTCAGCACCACGAAAATCAGGAACATGATAATCGCCTGCCAGTTGGTTGGCTGGCGCTGAACCTCGCCGGTAATGGCATCTGCGGCGTGTGCCGCAAAGGGAAGTGTGGCGGCAAGCGCCGTCAGGACTCTCTTCATGATGCTTTTACCTCACGCAGTACCGCTTTATTAAGACGATCGAATTCGCCGTTCGCGCGCCAGACGTAGACGCCGGTCAGCACAAACGAAATCACAATCACGCCAATGCCAATCGGAATGCCCCGTGTGACGCTGGTGCCCTCATGCAGCGGCGTACCCAGCCAGTGTGGGGCAAAGGCGATAAGCAGAATAAAGCCGACGTAGATAATCAGCATGATGATGGAAAGTAAGAAGGCAAACCGTTGCCGTTTATCAACGAGCTCCCTGTAGTGCGCACTATTCTCTATCTGCTGACAAATATCGTTATTCATCACAGAAATCTCCAGAAGTAAGGTTGGTTTGTTTTATCCCCTCTCCCCTATGGGGAGAGGGTTAGGGTGAGGGGAGGAAGGTGCGGTCTGATGCCCTCACCCCGGCCCTCTCCCACAGGGAGAGGGAGAAAAGATTACGAAGGCATTGCGATGGACTGCTTCTCTTCGAGCAGTTTTTCCACCACGCCCGGATCGGCGAGCGTTGAGGTATCACCAAGGTTGCTGGTGTCCCCTGCCGCAATTTTGCGCAAGATACGGCGCATAATTTTGCCGGAACGAGTTTTCGGCAGCGAGTCAGTCCAGTGCAGTACATCCGGCGTGGCAAGCGGGCCAATCTCTTTGCGGACCCAGTTGCGCACGTCGGCATACAGTTCTGGCGATGGCTCTTCACCGTGATTCAGCGTCACGTAGGCGTAAATCGCCTGGCCTTTAATGTTGTGCGGGATCCCCACAACGGCGGCTTCGGCAATCTTCGGATGCGATACCAGCGCGGATTCAATCTCCGCGGTGCCCAGACGGTGGCCGGAGACGTTCAGCACATCGTCCACGCGCCCGGTGATCCAGTAATAGCCATCCTCGTCGCGACGCGCGCCGTCACCGCTGAAGTACATGTTTTTAAAGGTTGAGAAGTAGGTCTGCTCGAAGCGTTCGTGGTCGCCAAAAAGCGTACGTGCCTGGCCCGGCCAGGAATCGACGATCACCAGGTTGCCTTCGGTGGCGCCATCCAGCGGATTGCCTTCGTTATCCACCAGCGCAGGCTGGACGCCGAAGAACGGTTGGGTCGCTGAACCGGCTTTTAAGCGGGTTGCACCCGGCATTGGGGTGATCATGAACCCACCGGTTTCGGTCTGCCACCAGGTGTCCATTACCGGGCATTTTTCGTTGCCGATCTTCTTCCAGTACCACTCCCAGGCTTCCGGGTTGATAGGCTCGCCGACGGAGCCGAGGATGCGCAGGGAAGAGCGGTCAGTGCCTTCTATCGCTTTATCCCCTTCCGCCATCAGCGCACGGATCGCCGTGGGCGCGGTGTACAGAATATTGACCTGGTGCTTATCGACCACCTGGCACATCCGCGCCGGGGTTGGCCAGTTTGGTACACCTTCAAACATCAGCGTTGTTGCACCGCAGGCCAGCGGGCCGTACAGCAGATAGCTGTGACCGGTGACCCAGCCCACGTCGGCGGTGCACCAGTAGATATCGCCCGGATGGTAGTCGAAAACGTATTTAAAGGTGGTGGCCGCATAGACCAGATAGCCACCGGTGGTATGCAGTACGCCTTTCGGTTTGCCGGTGGAGCCGGAGGTATAGAGGATAAACAGCGGATCTTCCGCGTTCATCTCTTGCGGTTGATGCTGGTCGCTTGCTTTTTCAATCAGGTCACTCCACCACAGGTCGCGCCCTTCATTCCAGTCGATCTTGCCACCGGTACGCTTAAGGACGATAACGTTGCTGACGGTTTTGACGTTCGGGTTTTTCAGCGCTTCGTCGACATTTTTCTTCAGAGGAATACCGCGCCCGGCGCGCACGCCTTCATCAGCGGTGATCACCAGTTTCGAACTCGAGTCGACAATACGCCCGGCAACCGCTTCCGGCGAGAACCCGCCAAAGATAACGGAATGGATCGCGCCGATGCGCGCGCAGGCCAGCATCGCCACCGCCGCTTCCGGCACCATCGGCATATAGATGGCGACCACATCGCCTTTTTTAATGCCCTGGTCCAGCAGCACGTTAGCGAAGCGGCACACGTCGCGGTGCAGCTCTTTATAAGAGATATGTTTGCTCTGAGAGGCGTCGTCGCCTTCCCAGATAATGGCCGTTTCGTTACCGCGTTCGGCAAGGTGGCGATCGAGGCAGTTCGCCGCAAGGTTTAGCGTGCCGTCTTCATACCATTTAATAGAAACGTTACCCGGCGCAAAGGAGGTGTTCTTCACCTTCTGGTAAGGTTTGATCCAGTCAAGAATATGGCCCTGCTCGCCCCAGAAAGTGTCAGGATCAGAGACAGATTGCTGATACTTCTCGTGGTACTGCTCCGGGTTGATCAGGCAACGGTCCGCAATGTTAGCGGGAATGTCGTGTTTGTGTATTTGGCTCATGGCTTTTTTTCTCCTTGTAAGATGTTAATAATATGTCGCAAAAACGTTAATAGTAGGGGCTTTACAAGCTTTGTTTATTATTTGGGCGGCAGATCACGCATTGTTTGAAGCGTATGAAAAATGAGCGAATGAAACTTTGAAGAAAAATAATTTACCGGACGGATTATTCACATTTGCGCATAAAAAATCGTTTTTATAACAAATGGTTATTTATGAGAATTATCGTAAACTCGCGTCATAACGGCTTTTCGTAGTGAAATGCGTTGTTCTTTAAGGCTTGCGCAACACACCGCGCAGATGATACTCATACGCCGCGTTAAAAAATCCCATAAACCAACGCAACACAATTCATACCCTTTCAGTATGTCTCCATATTCATGCAGTCTGCATGAATAGGGCGCTTCATTGAGGAAGTCAGTTTCTATGAAAAACGTTAAAGTCAGCCTGGCCTGGCAAATCCTGCTGGCCCTTGTGCTGGGTATCCTGCTGGGTAGCTATCTCCATTATCACAGCGACAGCCGCGAGTGGCTGATTGCGAACTTGCTCTCCCCGGCGGGCGATATCTTTATTCATTTGATCAAAATGATCGTGGTGCCAATTGTCATCTCGACGCTGGTGGTCGGTATTGCCGGAGTCGGTGATGCAAAACAGCTGGGCCGCATCGGTGCAAAAACCATTCTCTATTTCGAAGTGATCACGACGATTGCCATCATCCTTGGCATTACCCTGGCGAATGTCTTCCAGCCAGGCTCCGGGATCGATATGTCGCAACTCGCGACGGTGGATATTTCGAAATACCAAAGTACGACCGCTGAAGTGCAGAGCCATGCGCACGGCCTGATGGGCACCATCCTGTCGCTGGTGCCGACTAACATTGTGGCGTCGATGGCGAAGGGCGAGATGCTGCCTATCATCTTCTTCTCGGTGCTTTTTGGTCTGGGTCTTTCCTCTCTGCCTGCCACGCACCGTGAACCGCTGGTCACCGTGTTCCGCTCCATCTCTGAAACCATGTTTAAAGTGACCCACATGGTGATGCGTTACGCGCCGGTTGGGGTGTTTGCGCTTATCGCGGTAACCGTGGCGAACTTCGGTTTTGCCTCCCTGTGGCCGCTGGCGAAGCTGGTAATTCTGGTGCATTTCGCCATCCTGTTCTTCGCGCTGGTGGTACTGGGCATTGTGGCGCGCCTGTGTGGGCTGAGCATCTGGATCCTTATCCGCATTCTTAAAGATGAGCTGATTCTGGCGTACTCCACGGCCAGCTCTGAAAGCGTGCTGCCGCGTATTATTGAGAAGATGGAGGCTTATGGTGCCCCAGCTTCTATCACCAGCTTCGTGGTGCCAACCGGCTACTCCTTTAACCTGGACGGCTCGACGCTGTACCAGAGCATCGCAGCCATCTTTATTGCCCAGCTGTACGGCATTGATCTGTCGCTGTGGCAGGAAATTGTGCTGGTACTGACGCTGATGGTGACCTCAAAAGGGATCGCGGGCGTGCCGGGAGTCTCCTTCGTGGTGCTGCTGGCGACGCTTGGCAGTGTCGGTATTCCGCTGGAAGGCCTGGCGTTTATCGCCGGTGTTGACCGTATCCTCGATATGGCGCGTACGGCGCTGAATGTGGTTGGAAACGCGCTGGCGGTGCTGGTTATCGCCAAGTGGGAACACAAGTTCGACCGTAAAAAAGCGCTGGCGTATGAACGCGAGGTGCTGGGTCGTTTTGATAAGACGGCTGACCAGTAACATCCAAAGCCCGGTGGCGCTGCGCTTACCGGGCCTACGGGTTTTGTAGGCCGGGTAAGGCGAAGCCGCCACCCGGCACTTTATTCTCCGCTCAACGCATCAAACTCTTCACATCCCGTATCAAACCCTTCCGTACAGCTCAGGTTCAACCAGTAGAGCGCCTTCTGTTTATTGGGCGTGATAAAGCCTTTCTCGCCCTGCTGGAACAGCATCCCTGCCCAGTATTCGGCATAGCCAGTGCGTGACAGAGACGAGCTGCGCTTAAACCACGATGCCGCCAGAGCATCGTCCTGGGCCACTTCTACACCGTTGGCATAAATCAGACCCAGCAGCATTTGCGCATCTACCGCAGAGTCGTTGTCGATATCTTCGGTGGCCGTCTGCAGCAGTTTGATGGCCTGCGGGTAGTCTGTTTTGCCACCCTGGGTATTCACCAGAACGCGTGCCAGCATAATGGCGCCACGCTTGCTGCCCGCAATCGTGGCCTGCTGTGCCAGCGCTTTAGCCTGAGCGTAATCGCCCTGAGTAAAGTGGATCTGAGACAACAGGGCCATGGCATCGATGTCGCCCCCTTTTGCCGCTTTCTCTGCCCACATCGCCGCCTGCTTGCTGTCGCCGGAGCTGAACCAGGTGTCGGCGAGATAATACTGAGCGCGTGCATCGCCCGCCTCCGCCTGTGCTTTGTACTGGCTGCCAATCTCATCGGCATGGACGAACGACGTAAAAATTAATAACAACAGTAAAAATGGTTTCATGGATTCTTATCATCTGGGTACACGCCGCGCAGTATAATCGCGGCCATAGAATAAAAAAAAGGGTGCGTTAAGACCTCAGCATCCTGCAAGCCGGGCGGAACTGTCGTTCCGCCCGCAGAGGTTAGCCTGCAACGCAGGCTAATTTCGCCGCCACCTCCTGATGTTCACTCTTTATTGTCAGTTCGCATAACTTTCCGCGAGTAATAAAGGTAAAGATCACTATCGTCAGGCAGATAATAAAGACAATGCCTAACGCAGTTTTTAATGGCGTCATGCCTTTTACTCCTTGTCAAAAAAAGAATAAGAGGCTACTCTCAACCTGTAGGTTGTTGAGGGGTAGCCTCGGGTAAATGAATATTTCCCGGGGCTTTCCACTTTCTGTCCCTCAACAATGCTCAAGACAGAAAGTCTTAAGCACCCGCCGCACATCTTATCCATCTGAATCAAAATGCAAAGATGTAATTCTTTTTCGTGCAATTTACATTATTTCTGCGAGCAGCTTACAAGATTAATAATTGATATTTTTAATGAGTTAAGCGGAAATAAAAAGGGAGTGAATATTTCACTCCCTTTATTCATCGATTAAATAACATCATTATCCCATCGCACTTTCGCGCAAGCGGGCTTTCAGCTTGTTATATTCGTCGATCACATACTGTTCCGCAGCGTGCTGATCCGCAATCGGCTCCACGCGTACGGCGCAGTACTTATACTCCGGCGTTTTGGTTATCGGGCTTAAGTTCTCCGTCACCAGTTCGTTACAGGCGCCTATCCACCACTGGTAGGTCATGTACACCGCCCCTTTGTTGGGACGATCGCTGACCTGCGCACGGGTAATGATCCTACCTTTACGCGAGTTCACCCATACCAGCGCTTCGTCTTCAATGCCAAGACGTTCAGCGTCAGCGGTGTTGATCTGCGCATAACCTGGCTCATCCGCCAGCGCTGCCAGCGCCGCGCAGTTGCCGGTCATCGAACGGCAGGAGTAGTGGCCCACTTCACGCACGGTGGAAAGCACCATTGGATACTCATCAGTGAGTTTATCAATGGGGGCAACCCAGTCGCAGGTGAAGAACTGTGCCAGCCCATTCGGGGTGTCGAATTTCTCTTTAAAGAGATACGACGTGCCCTGGTCGGCCTCAGACTCATCCCGGCACGGCCACTGGATATACCCCAGTTCACCCATTTTTTCATAGGTTGCACCGTAGAAGTCCGGACACAGATGCCGCAACTCGTCCCAGATCTCCTGAGTGTTGTTGTAGTGCATCGGATAACCCATGCGGGTGGCAATTTCGCTGATGATTTGCCAGTCGGTTTTCAGATCCCACTTCGGCTCCACCGCTTTAAAGAAGCGCTGGAAGCCACGGTCTGCCGCCGTGTAAACCCCTTCATGCTCGCCCCAGGACGTTGACGGTAAAATCACATCCGCCGCTGCCGCGGTTTTGGTCATAAAGATGTCCTGAACAATCACCAGCTCCAGATCCTCAAACCCTTTACGCACTGCAGAGAGCTCGGCGTCGGTCTGGAGAGGATCTTCGCCCATGATGTAAGCCGCCCGCACTTCACCATGTGCCGCCCGGTGCGGCAGCTCGCTGATGCGATACCCGGTGTGCTCCGGCAAACTTTCCACGCCCCACGCTTTGGCAAACTTCGCGCGGTTTTCCGGGAACTTCACGTACTGATAGCCCGGATAGGTGTCCGGCAGCGCACCCATATCGCAGGCACCCTGCACGTTGTTCTGACCGCGTACCGGGTTCACCCCGACGTGTGCTTTGCCAAGGTTGCCGGTCAGCATGGCGAGGCTGGTCAGGGAACGCACGGTTTCCACGCCCTGATAGAATTGGGTCACGCCCATGCCCCACAGAATGGCGGCGGTTTTCGCTCCGGCGTACATCCTTGCTGCCTGACGGATCTCCTGCGCGCTGACGCCGGTGATCGCTTCGACAGATTCTGGCGTATAGCCTTCGACAATTTTCCGATACTCTTCAAAACCTTCCGTACGGGTGGCGACAAACGCCTGGTCGTAGAGGTTCTCCTCAATAATGACGTGCCCCATGGCGTTCAACAGCGCGATGTTCGAGCCGTTTTTCAACGCGATGTGCATATCTGCAATACGAGCCGTTTCGATTTTGCGCGGATCGCAGACGATGATTTTCGCCCCGTTCTGTTTGGCGCGAATAACGTGGTTCGCGACAATCGGGTGAGAATCCGCCGGGTTATAGCCGAAGATAAAGACGAGATCGGTGTTGTCTATCTCGTTAATTGCATTACTCATTGCGCCGTTTCCGACCGACTGGTGCAGACCTGCAACCGATGGGCCGTGTCAGACGCGAGCGCAGCAGTCGACGTTATTGGTTCCAATAACGGCGCGCGCGAATTTTTGCATTACATAGTTGGTTTCGTTACCCGTCCCGCGCGATGACCCGGTGGTCTGGATCGCATCCGGGCCATATTTAGCCTTAATGGCGCTCAGGCGGGTGGCGACGTAGTCCAGCGCCTCGTTCCACGAGACGGCTTCCAGCTTGCCACCGCGTTCACGGCGGATCATGGGGGTTTTCAGGCGCGGGGTGAGAATTTGGGTATCGTTAATAAAATCCCATCCGTAGTACCCTTTCAGGCACAGCGTGCCCTGGTTGGTTTTCCCCTGTGCGGCCTCCGCCCGGACGATTTTGCCGTTATCGACCACCAGGTGGATCTTGCAACCTGAGGCACAATAAGGGCAAACCGTGACGACTTTTTTCATCAGTCTGCTCCAGTTAATCATTTCGCAGCCATAATGCAGCTTTTATGCCATGTTTTTAGTGTGGTTATCACTCGACTTTACGGGCGTTCTCCTGGCAAAACCCTGACGAAAAGCAGGCAATCGTCAAAATTGACGTGTCGAAAAGGCAGCGGATGTGACATGGGTTGTAATTCCGTCACGTAAAAATCCATTTGGCTGGAGCCGACGGCAGAATAGTTCAGACTTAACATAATCCCCTGACGGAAGCATGCGATGAAACCGGCGATTCTGGTGGTTGATGACGATACGGCAGTGTGCGAGCTGCTGCAGGATGTGCTCAGCGAGCACGTCTTTACGGTGCTCGTCTGCCATAACGGACAGGACGCACTGAACCGGGTTCATCAGGAACCGGGAATTGCCCTGGTCCTGCTGGACATGATGCTGCCGGATATCAACGGCCTGCAGGTCCTGCTGCAGTTGCAAAAGCAACGCCCGGATCTGCCGGTAGTGATGCTTACCGGGCTGGGGAGTGAGTCTGACGTGGTGGTAGGGCTGGAGATGGGTGCCGACGACTACATTGGCAAACCGTTTAATCCGCGTGTGGTGGTCGCCCGGGTTAAAGCCGTGCTCAGGCGTACCGGAGCGCTGGCGGCCGACACGCCCGCGCCACGAGTGGCGGGCATTGCTTTTAATGGCTGGACGCTGGATACCACCCGCTGCGAACTGATCGATCCGCAGCGTAACCCCGTACCGTTGACCCAGGGTGAATACGGCCTGCTGCTGGCGCTTACCCAGAATGCCCGCCGGGTACTGAGCCGCGAGCAGCTGCTTGAGCTGACCCACAGCGAAAGTGCCGATGTGTTTGACCGCACCATCGACGTGTTGATCATGCGCCTGCGCCGAAAAATCGAAGCCAATCCGCACCAGCCCGCATTAATCAAAACGATCCGCGGGCTGGGCTACGTCTTTGCCGCCGATGTCTGTCATCCCGATAGGGCGGCGTAAGTGCTTATGTTATGGCAGCGACAATAAGCGCGGCGAAAATCGCCGTGATGACCAGGTACTTCAGTGCGTAATAGAGCTTCCGATTACGCTTCTTCAGACGCTGACCGCGTTCTCGCCCGGCGTGCACATATTTGAAGATACGGTTGATTCCCCCGGTGCGGTCGTTATCGTCATTGGGGGAGCTGGCCGCTGACATCAGCGTTGTCCCGACCCAGTGGTTAACCGCCTGCGCCCAGCGCCATTTCATCGGACGTTCGATATCGCAGAAGAGAATAATCCGCGTGTGATCCGATTTATTCTCCGCCCAGTGCACGTAAGTTTCATCAAAGATGACAGCCTCACCGTCACGCCAGCTGTGGCGCTGCTGGTCAACCTCTATAAAGCAGCGATCGTCATTTGGCGTGACCAGGCCTAAATGGTAACGAACCGAGCCGGCGTAAGGATCGCGATGCTTGCCGAGCTTCGCGCCCGCCGGGAGTTCGGCAAACATTGCCGCTTTCACGGATGGGATCTCACTCACCAGTTGTGTCGTAACGGGGCACAGGGTCTGAGCCGAGGGATGCGCATCGGCATACCATTTGAGATAAAACCGTTTCCAGCCGCGTTTAAAGAAGGTGTTAAAACCGGCATCGTTATGATTTTGTGCCGCCTTAATATGATCCTGCAAACGCAGCGCCTCTTCGCGAATGACCTCCCAGTTTTCCGTCAGTTTATTTAATTCCGGAAAGCGCTCGGTTTCAAAAAAGGGCTGTCTGGCGGGCAGCGAAGAGAACGCCGTCATAAACATATTGATAGGCGCCATAAAGGTGGAGTGGTCGAAAAGTTGACGGGAAAGCGTCTGTTTTTCTTTGCCGCGCGAATGCGCATAAATAACACTGATAATAAATATAGCGATGATAATTGCTGCGAACATTTTTCCTTGTCCTCTGTATCTCTCATTTCGGAAAAGCGTGTGGGCAATATGTTGCCCACGCCGAATGTGCCAGACGCAGAGAGTGTAGTTCGGCTATGCAAAATTCATAGAACTGTAATCAAAAATCGCAATTTTTGTTAATTTAGGCGCTGCTCTCCTGTATAAAGCGCGTCAATTCCTCCAGCGTTTTTGCTCCATCAATGGCATTCGCGGCCAGCAGGCTTGCCCGGGCGCAGGCATGCGCCAGGTAAATACTCTCTGCCAGCGGCAGCGATTCATGACAGCCATATAAGAAACCGGCACAAAAGGCGTCGCCCGCGCCGACGCTGCCAATAATCTCCTCCTGAGTCAGCCTCCATGAGGGGATCCAGCGTCCTTCTTCGTTTGCGGCTTCTCCCCAGGCACCTTCCGGGCAGTGGATCACCACCCGCTGCCGGACGCCTGCCGCCAGCAGCTGCGAGGCGGCTTCAGCGATGTGGGCAACGTGCGGTGCGTCGTTGCCGTCGCGCATCTCAAGGCCGCTAAATTCTCCGGCTTCCAGTTCGTTAATGACCAGATAATCGAGATGACGCAGGGCAGGGAGGACCAGCGGCTGATAGCGCGGATCGCCCTTACGGGAGACCAGATCGAGCGAGGTTTCATACCCCTGTTCGCGCATCTGCGCCAGCAGCCGTGCGCTGCGGGTGCCGTATTCGTCATCTGGCATATCCAGACTGTCGAGCAGCAGCAGGTAGCCGAGGTGGAAGATTTTCATTGTGCCGTCGAGACGGTCAAACGCGGGGAGATCCAGCAGGCGGTTGGCCCCGGGAGAGTGGAAAAAGGTGCGCTGTCCGCTGGGGTCGGTCATCACCTGCGACATGGAGGTTGGCGCAAAGGTGGTGCGCTGTACGCGCTGCCGATTGACGTGATACTGGTCGAGCATTGCCAGAATGTAGTCCCCGTCGCTGTCTTCGCCAATCAGCCCCACCGCCTGCAGCGGCAGGCCGACGTGCATTTTCGCCAGCGTCAGCAGGACGTTAAGCGGCGCGCCGCCGGTGGAACGCTCGCTGTGGGTAATTTCTGCCAGCCAGCCGCGTTCCGGCCATTGCACGATCTGGTGAACGTGATCCACCAGCATATTGCCCGCGGCGATGATCCCTTTGCGTTCCATTATGCCTGCCCCGCGCTGCCAAAGATGCGCATCTGTTCGGCGACCGTATCGGTAATCGCCTCTTCTATGCCCAGCAGCAGCTCGGCAAACTCATCGTACAGCGGCTGGCGGTTGGCCATACGCTGCTCAACGGCGGAAAGCGCGGCCTGGGACATGCCGGTATAGAAGTTGATTTTATGAATACCAAGTTCAATGGCGCGACGAAAATCAGCATCGCTGATCCCGGAGCCGCCGTGCAGCACCAGTGGCAGGCCGGTCTGCTGGCGAATGGCGTCCAGACGGGGGAAATCGAGCTTTGGCTCGCCTTTATACTTGCCGTGCGCGTTGCCAATGGCGACGGCCAGCGCGTCAATGCCGGTTGAATCGACAAATTCCCGTGCCAGCTGCGGGTCGGTATAGTACGCTTCATCCGCATGGCCGTAGAGCGCTCCGCCTTCATCGCCACCGACGGCACCTAACTCTGCCTCCACCGACACGCCCACCGCGTGACACATCTTCACCACTTCACGCGTCTGACGAATATTCTCCTCGTAGCTCAGTGTCGAGCCATCGAACATCACGGAGCTGAACCCTAAGCGCAGGGCGCGCACCACGGCGTCAAAGTGCAGGCCGTGGTCGAGGTTGAGTACCACGGGGATCGCGTGGCGGGCGGCTTCGAACTTAATCGCTTCGACAAGCGACTCCAGCGACACATATTTAAAATGCACTTCGGCGATGTTGATGATAAAAGGCGAGCGCTCCTGCTTCGCCGCGGCAAACAGGGCGCGCAGGAAGTGGGTGTCGAGAACGTTGAACGCGCCCAGCGCGTAACGATGTTGCCTGGCGCGCGCAAGACCGTCGGCAAGAGAAATCAATGGCATCATTTACCCCTTATATCCGAAACAGGTTGTACTCGTTGCACAGCACAAGCACCGCCGGTTCGTCTTCTTCGATGTTGTTATAGCGGGCAACGGGCTGCAAAAAGTGGTTGTCGTGTTCATCGTCATTGACCGATGACACTTCGCCCACCAGCACGTCGCCAAAACCGCGTTCACCCCAGAAACTGTGGTACAGGCCGGGCGTCAGACAGATGCTCTCCCCTGGTGTAAGGCGCAGCTGGCTGCCGGGGGCGTGGGTCTGCTGGCAACCGTCTATTGTGACGGTGACGTCCGTGTTTTCGGTCTCTGCCTGTGCACCGGCATTCCATAACTCAATAATGAGATTTCCACCGCCGCGGTTGATGATGTCCTCCCGTTTGCGCCAGTGAAAATGCATGGGCGTGAGCTGACCGTCGCGTACGTGCATGATTTTTTCGGCGTAGCATTTTTCATACGGCGTGCCGTTTGGTGAGCCGTTGCGCAGGGTAAACAGCGTGAGCCCCTGCGCGGCAAAGCTGCTGCCGCCAAAGGCTGTTACGTCCCAACCGAGCTTAAGATCAAACACTTCCTGCCAGGCGGCCTGATCGAGCTGTTGCCATTTTGTGGGTGGGAAGCTGGCAAAAGGGGGGAGATGCACGTCGTGCATGGAGAAAAACTGCCGCGTGTGGCCGAGGATTTCGTTGATTTCGGAGCGTTTCATGGAGACTCCTTGTGTTTTTTGTCGGCCCAGTCCCCTCTCCCTGTGGGAGAGGGTTAGGGTGAGGGCATCGGGCCGCGCAATTGTTACTTAACCGTCCACCCCTTATACGTGCCGACGTTCTTTTTATCGATCATCGTCACCGGGATCAGCACAGGCTCTTTCGGTGCCGGTTTGCCCTGTAGAATGTCATAGCCGATCTCAACCGCTTTTGCCGCCATGACCTGCGGATCTTGTGCCGGCGTCGCCACAAACAGGGAGTTTTCCCGCTTCAGGGCTTCTTCGCCGTCCGGGCTACCGTCCACACCAACGATAAAGAACTCGTTGCGTTGCGCTTGTTTCGCCGCCAGATCGGCACCGATCGCGGTCGGATCGTTAATCGCGAAGACGCCATCGATCTTCGGATTGGCCGCCAGCAGCGAGGTCATGACTTCCAGACCCCCTTCGCGGCTGCCCTTGGCGTTCTGGTTATCGGAGAGCACTTTGATATCCGGGTGTTTTTTGAACTCTGTCTGGCAACCTTCCACACGGTTCTGGACGGCAGAGACCGGCGGTCCGTTGATGATCACTACATTGCCTTTGCCGTTCAGGCGGTCGGTGATGTACTTACAGGCCATTTCGCCCGCCTGGGTGTTATCGGAGGTGATCGTCGCGTCTGCACCTTCTGCCGCCACGTCAACCGCGACCACCACGATCCCGGCCTCTTTCGCGCGTTTCACCGCCGGGCCGATCCCTTTAGAATCTGCGGCGTTGAGGATGATCATGTCCACTTTGGCGGCAATAAAGTTGTCGATCTGCGCCACCTGCTGGCCCAGATCGTACCCGCTGGAGACCAGCGTCACTTTGACGTTATCCCCCGCCAGCTTGCGCGCCTCCAGCTCGGCACCTTTGGTGATCTGCACGAAGAACGGGTTGGCCAGGTCACCCACCGTTACGCCGATGGACTGCAGATCTTTCGCCTGCGCAAACGGTGTTGCGGCAAGCAGCGCGCCAGCACAGAGCGCGGTCACTAAGGGCTTCAATCTCATGCTCTCTTCCTCACGTAGGGTATTGTTGTTATGCACTTTGATGGTGTCGGGTACGGTATTTGTCGATCAGCACCGCAATGATGATCACCGCCCCTTTGATCACCAGTTGCCAGAAGTAGGAGACGCCCATCAGCGTCATGCCGTTGTTGAGGGTGGCGATAATCAGCGCCCCCACCAGCGTGCCGGTGATCGTGCCGATCCCGCCAACGAAGCTGGTGCCGCCGAGGATCACCGCCGCAATCGCATCCAGCTCGTAACCCATGCCCAGGTTTCCGTTGGCGCTGTAGAGGCGCGACGCGCTCATCACACCGCCTAACCCGGAGAGCAGGCCGCTCATGCCATACACAAACAGCAACACCAGCCAGACTTTGATGCCCGTTAAGCGTGCCGCCTGCATGTTGCCGCCTACCGCATAGATGTGAACGCCAAGCGTAGTGCGACGCAGGATAAACCAGCACACCACAATCACCGCCAGGGCAATCACCACCAGCCACGGCACGGGGCCAAGATAGTTATTGCCTATCCACTCAAAATTGATGTTCGAGTTAATCACCGTCGTGCCATCGGCCAACAGGTACGCTGCGCCCCGCAGAGCCGTGTAGGTGCCGAGGGTGACAATAAACGGTGGCAGTCCGGCAAAGGCCACCAGCGCGCCGTTGAACAGCCCCAGCACCAGGCCGAGCATCAGCGCGGCGGGAATAGAGAGCCCGGCGAATTCCGGTATTAACGACACCACCATCGCGGCGACAGCCGTGGTACCCAGAATAGACCCGACGGAGAGGTCAATCCCCCCGGTCAGGATGATGAAGGTCATCCCTGCCGCCAGCACGATGTTGATCGACGCCTGGCGGGTAATGTTGAGCAGGTTGCTTTCGGTAAAGAAGTTAGGGGCGATAAAGCCAAAAACCGCCACGATCAGGATGAGAATGGGCAAAATGCCGACCGTTTGCATCAGATCGCTCATCAGCATTTTTTTGGCGGAGGCAGATTTTGCCACCTGCTGCGGATGGGTTGGAGTTGTCATAGTTGCACCGCCTGATGATGTGAGTCGTTCACGCCGGTTGCCAGCGTCATGATGTTTTCCTGAGAGATGTCGTGTCCGTGGAGCTCCCCGGCGATGCTGCCTTCACGCATGACATAGACGCGGTCGCTCATGCCCACCACTTCCGGCAGTTCGCTGGAGATCATCAAAATCGCCACGCCCTTGCGCGCCATCTGGTTCATGATGCGGTAGATTTCGCTTTTTGCGCCGACATCGACACCGCGCGTCGGTTCGTCGAGGATCAGAATACGCGGACCAATCGCCACCCAGCGGGAGATCAGCAATTTCTGCTGATTACCGCCTGACAGACCGCCCGCGCGGACCTGTGCGTGAGGCACGCGGATATTCAGCAGGGCGATGGCATCGTCAGAAATGGACTGCGCTTTTTTGCGGTTAAGCATGCCGAAGGTGGCGTCGCGCTCCAGCGTCGCCATGGTGATGTTCTCCTGCGCCGCCAGCTCCAGGAACAGCCCCTGCTCCTTGCGGTTCTCGGTAAGAAAACCGATCCCGTTTTCTATGGCCGCGCGCGGGGAGTGGATCACCACCGGCTCGCCGTCCACTTCAATCATTCCGCCGGTGGCTTTACGTACGCCAAAGATGAGCTGTGCCAGTTCGGAGCGACCGGCACCGACCAGCCCCGCCAGGCCGACGATTTCCCCTGAGCGCACCTGCAGGCTGCAGGGTTGGACTTTTTTACCGTCGGTGAGGTGATGCACGTTAAGACGCGGGCTGCCGAGCGGGATATCGCGCTCTTTGTTGAACAGATCGCTTAAGGGGCGACCCACCATCATTTTCACCAGCTCAGATGCGTTCAGTTTGTCGCGCGTCAGGCTACCGACGTATTGCCCGTCACGCAGGACGCTGACCCGGTCAGAGAGTTCGTACACTTCCGCCATGCGGTGGCTGATATAGATGATCGCCATCCCTTCATCCCGCAGGCGCAGGATCAGCTCAAACAGACGATGGGTTTCACGCGAGGAGAGGGCGGCAGTGGGTTCATCCATCACCAGAATGCGGCTGTTACGGTGCAGCGCGCGGGCGATTTCCACCTGCTGTTGTTCAGCGATAGTCAGCTTCATCACCAGGTCGGTGGCGTTGAAGTTTGCACCCAGACGGTCGATGACCGCCTGAGCCTGAGCGGCCATCTCTTTACGCTGCACCAGTCCGCCGCGCGAGAGTTCGCTGCCAAGAAAGATGTTTTCCGCAACCGTCAGGTTGGGGGCGAGTTGCATCTCCTGATAGATCAGGGTAATGCCTGCGGCCAGCGCATCCTTCGGGCCTTTAATGTGATACGGCTGACCGTCAATCAGGATCTCGCCGCTGGTCGCGGTGTAGGCGCCCGCGAGGATCTTCATCAGCGTGCTTTTTCCCGCGCCGTTTTCACCCATCAGCGCGTGGATCTCACCGGGAAAGACCGTCAAATCCACACCCTTGAGCGCGTGGAAGTTGCCAAACGTTTTGGCAATGCTGCGCATCTCCAGTACCGGGGTTCTGCTCATGGCGGATCTCCTGTGAAGGTTGATATCTGCACTTCATCACAGGTGCGTAAATGCAAAATGTCAGAAGCCGTTCATATTTGTCATAGTTATGAATAGCTAATCGCCGTCACATTTCTCTTTTCCCTCTGCCTGTGGGAGAGGGCCAGGGTGAGGGCACCCATTTGCAGAGGAGCCCAATCCCATGCCATCACGCTCGCCGTTCTTCGCCAGCGCCCGCGGTCGTCTGCTGATCTTTAATCTGTTGGTGGTGGCGGTGACGCTGATGGTCAGTGGTGTGGCGGTGCTGGGTTTTCGGCATGCCAGCCAGATCCAGGAACAGGTACAACAGCAGACGCTGGATGACATGACCGGCAGCATGAATCTCGCCCGCGATACCGCCAGCGTGGCAACCGCGGCGGTACGGCTTTCGCAGGTGGTGGGGGCGCTGGAATACAAAGGAGAGGCCGAGAGGCTGAAGCAGACCCAAATGGCGCTGCGGCACTCGCTGGAACAGCTCGCAGATGCGCCCTTAGCGCAGCAGGAGCCGGGGCTGGTGGCGCGCATTATTCGTCGCAGTAATGAGTTACAGCAAAGCGTGACGGGCATGCTGGAGCGCGGACAGCGGCGCCATCTGCAGCGTAACGCGCTGCTTAGCTCGCTGTATCAAAGCCAGAGCTATTTACGCCATCTGCAGGATATTAACCGTCGGTTTGGCAGCAACATCCCGGATGCGCAGCAGCTTGCGGAAATGGACAGGCTGATTCTCGCCGCCATCGATACCCCCTCACCGCGCGCCACCCTACAGCAGCTGGACGCCGTTACCGCAACGTTGCCCCATCGCGCGACGCAGCCCGTGGTGAATCTTGTTCTGCCCGATTTCAACGACGAGCTACGCAGGCTTGCCCCGCTGTCAAAGCAGCTTGAAGAGAGCGACCTGGCGATAAGCTGGTATATGTTCCACATCAAGGCGCTGGTGGCGATATTAAATAGCGATATCAATCAGTACGTTGAGCAGGTAGCGGAGGCTTCCCGGCTGCGTACGGCCCAGAGTCATCAGGAGCTGCGGTCCATCAGCGTATTTATCAGCATATTCGCCGTACTGGCGCTGATCATCACCGGTTGCGCCTGCTGGTATATCTACCGCAATCTGGGCTCCAACCTGACGGCGATCTCCCGGGCGATGTCGCGTCTTGCCCACGGCGAGCAGGACGTTTCGGTGCCCGCGCTGCAGCGGCGTGATGAGCTGGGAGAGCTGGCTCGCGCGTTTAACGTCTTTGCCCGCAATACCGCCTCGCTGGAGCACACCACCCGTCTGCTGAAAGAGAAAACCTCCCAGATGGAGATCGACCGCATCGAGCGTCAGGGACTGGAGGAGGCGCTGCTGCACAGCCAGAAGATGAAGGCCGTTGGTCAACTGACGGGCGGGCTGGCACATGATTTCAACAACCTGCTGGCGGTGATAATCGGTAGCCTGGAGCTGACCGATCCCGACTCCAGTGATGCCCCACGTATCGCCCGCGCGCTCAATGCCGCCGAGCGCGGTGCGTTGCTGACCCAGCGTCTGCTGGCTTTTTCCCGCAAGCAATCCCTGACTCCGCATGCGGTAGAGATGAAACCGCTGCTGGAGAATCTCAGAGAGCTGATGCGCCACTCCTTGCCCGCCACCCTGAGCCTGGAGATAGAGGCTCAATCCCCGGCCTGGCCGGCGTGGATTGACGTTGGCCAGCTCGAAAACGCCATTATCAACCTGGTGATGAACGCCCGCGACGCGATGGAGGGGCAGACGGGCGTGATTAAGATCCGCACGTGGAATCAGCGCGTCACCCGCAGTGACGGGCGCAGGCAGGATATGGTGGCGCTGGAGGTGATCGACCGCGGCAGCGGTATGACGCAGGAGGTCAAATCCCGGGTGTTCGAGCCGTTCTTCACCACCAAGCAGACCGGCAGTGGCAGTGGGTTAGGGCTGTCGATGGTGTACGGTTTTGTGCGTCAGTCCGGCGGCCGCGTCGAAATTGAAAGCGCGCCGGGACAAGGCACCACCGTGCGGCTCCATCTGCCGCGCTCAACGCTGCCCGTCGTCCCTGAAGATGAAACGCACTCTGCCACCGCATCCGCTGAAAACGAACGGCTGGTGCTGGTCCTGGAAGATGAGGCCGATGTTCGTCAGACCCTGTGCGAGCAACTGCATCAGCTTGGCTACCTGACCCTTGAAGCGGAAAGCGGTGAGCAGGCACTGAACATGCTGGCGGCCTCGCCGGATATCGGCATGTTTATCAGTGATCTGATGCTGCCGGGCAGCCTGAGCGGGGCGGAGGTGATTAACCACGTGCGCAGCCACTACCCGCAACTGCCGGTGTTGTTGATCAGCGGTCAGGATTTACGTCCGACGCACAACCCGCAGTTGCCGGATGTAGCGCTACTGCGCAAACCGTTTACCCGCGTACAGCTGGCGCAGGCGCTGCGGAAAATCAGCGCTTAAACAGCGAATTTAGGATTTCATCAAGAGCCTGAGTAAAGTCGGCGATGCTAATCTGCGCAAAATTTAGCGGATTAAGATATAAAGGGAATTATGCCGGTACTCACAAGAGGGGACTCACAAATGATCGTGATGCCTACAACGTACAGCCCGAATACGGTTGCCAGGTCATTTACGCTCGTAGATGAATTTGAACTCTCCGGTCGGGTGTTACATGTCATTTATGACAGCCAGACGCCCCGGGCTGCAATTATTGAAGCAGATATCGAAACCTTTGATGGCGTTCCCCGGCATCGGGTTGTTGCTGCTCTGGATTTACAGCATAAAGCCCATCTGGGAAAGGACATTATCGCAGTCGAACGATGCTGGGAAGATACTCGCGTTGTCCAGGTAGAAGGCATTTGTGTCGATCCTGCCGAACGAGACAAAGGGCTGGCGACTCGTCTCTATGAAGCGTTGGTCTTACATTGCGGCGTGACCTTAATCAGCGACTTCGAGCAATATGAGGGTGGAAAGATGCTCTGGCAGAAAATAGCCCGTGAATCCGACCAAATCGCTGTTTTTGTACTCGACACAGAGCAGGGAGCATTCTGGCCTTATGATGGCAGCAAGGTGATATATGACGGAGGATGTATTCCTGAAGACCGCATCTGGAGTCATTCTCCGGACCAAAAATGCTCCGGGATTGTGCTGGTCGCAGAGAATAAACAGCGAGTGCGTCAAATAATGGAAGCGTCGCCTCGCTAAAGAATTTGAGATTCCTCCGCTACCTCTCCCGTTTGCGGTTAATTACCGTAAGGCCAGTTCACCTGCGAGTCTGGCCTTATGAAACGTTACTCTACCGCTCTGTTATTTGGTCTGCTGTCACTCTCCAGCCAACTGGCGCATGCCGATGTGATTGATGATGCCATTGGCAACATTCAGCAGGCGATCAACGATGCCTATAACCCCGGCAGCAGCCGCAGCAACGATGATGACGATCGTTATGACGATGACCGTCGCATTGATAGCCGTCAGTATGACGACCGCCGTCGGCAGCTTGAAGACAGACGCCGCCGTTTAGACGAGCGTCAGCGCCAGTTAGATGACGACAGACGACGCCTGGAAGAGGATGAGCGGCGGTTAGAAGAGGATTACGATCGCGGTTAAGTGCGGCCTGTTGCCCTTACCTCAACCCTCTCCCACGGGAGAGGGAGAAAACCTAATCCAGCACCAACACCATGCCGTCATATCCCGCTTCGATGCCGTCCGGCAGCGGGTTATCCATCATCCACACGTCAAACTGATGGCTGATATGGGTCAGGATCACCTGCGGGCAGCCAATCACCTCGTTCAGTGCCACCACGGTGTTTAAATCGCAATGGTTGCGCGGCGTCTGTGGGCGCGGTTCATGGCTACAGTCGATGATCATCGCCTGTGGCTGGTTGTTGAGCAGAAATTTCACCGTTTTCTCCGGCAATCCGGCGGTATCAGAGAGCCACGCCACGCGGCTGTGGGCGGACTCCAGCAGATAACCAAAGGTGAGCTTCGAGTGGTTGAGCGGCAGCGGCGTCACCCGCAGGCCCTGCAGCTCAAACATCACAAACGGCTCCAGCGTATGGCTGAAATCCAGAATGCCCGGGTGTTTGAAGAGATCGTCACATCCGGCTTCATCCGGCGGGCCGTAAACGGGGATCGTCGCGCCAACGCCCCAGCGCAGAGGAAACAGCCCCTGAACGTGATCCATATGGTAGTGGGTCAGCAAAAACTGCTGAAAGCTGCCGGCTGGCCAGTCGTCCATCAGGTGCGGAATACCCGCGTCCAGTAGCGTCACCGCATCATTGAATTTGACGGCCGCGCTACAGGGCCGACGACGATAATTCTCCTGCAGACGTGCCCGGCGGCATGCCGCGCAATCGCAGCCAAAGACCGGGACCAGCTGGGCACTGCCGGTGCCCGTTAACGTGATGGTCAGACTCATCGTGCACCTCTACAACGGTTTGGTGAAACGAAAATGGCTCTGCGTATACCCTTCACGAACATAAAAACGGTGGGCGTCCAGCCGCCGGACGCTGGTGGAGAGCTCCGTCAGCTCCGCGCCAGCCTGCCGCGCGGTGTCCTCTGCCCATGCCAGCAGTTGGCTCCCCACTTTAAGACCACGCGCCTCGGGCATCACCACCAGCTCCTGGATTTCGCCGATCCATCTGGCGTGGTGCAGGTGAAACTGCATATGCAGGCCAATCATACCCACTACCTGTCCATTCAGATCTGCCAGCTGATAACGCATATTGTGGTCCTGCAGATTGGCCAGATACCCGGCGTGGAACGCCTGATGATCAAATTCGGCCTGTTTTAACTCGCAGATCAGCGCGTAAACGATTTGCGCATCATCAGCTGTGGCGGGGCGAAGCGTGCAGTCAGGCATGCTGTTTCTCCTTCTGACGGATAAGCGATAAAACGTTATCGACTGACTGTAGCAAACTTCCGTCGTTGTTGAGGATGTGGCAATCCGCCGGGGTATAGCGCGCTGCGCGTTCGAGCCGCTGCGCGATCTCTTTTTCGCTTTCGCGTCCGCGGCTTTGCAGGCGGCTGCGCAGGACATCCGGCGAAACCTGCAGACAGACCGGCAGCAGCGCCGAGGCATACCGGGCGCGTGCCTGGGGCAGATGCGCACGAGAGCCGTTGACCAGCACGTCAAAACCCGCGTGTAGCCACAGGTCGATCTCAATACCGATCCCGTAGTAGTAGCCGTTGGCGTGCCAGCTGAGCGCCAGCAGATTCTGCCCGGCGCGAGTGAAAAATTCCTGTTCGCTCAGGGCGATATGGTTTTCACTACCGGCATTCGCCGCCCGGGTAATATAGCGATGTGCGACCAGCAGCTGCGGGTGTTCCCGCTGCCGTAAGGCGGACAGCAGGCTGTCCTTCCCGGAGCCGGAGGGCCCCATTAACCAGATGACTCTTCCCATCAGAACACCCTTTTTCCCTGACGCCAGACGTGGTCGATATGGATGTGCTCGCCCTTACGGTGGGCCAGCACCAGATCCGCCCGTTTTCCTTCGGCTATCTCGCCCCGGTCGTGAAGATTAAGCGCCGATGCCGGGTTCTTCGTTACCAGGCGAATCGCCTGCGACAGCGTGAAGCAGTTGCTGTCGTCATCCGCGACACGGAAGGCGGCGTCCAGCAGGCTGGCGGGGTAGTAGTCGGAAGAGAGGATATCCAGCAGGCCGAGCGAGGCGAGTTTGCTTGCCGCCACGTTGCCGGAATGCGAGCCGCCGCGCACGATGTTCGGTGCCCCCATCAGCACGTTCATGCCATGCGCGCGGGAGGCTTCTGCCGCCTCAAATGTGGTAGGAAATTCAGCGATCACGCTGCCAAGCTGGTGGGATTCGCGGACATGATCGTGCGTGGCATCATCATGGCTGGCCAGCGCGATGCTACGGTCCCGGCACATTGCGGCAATCGAAACACGGTTCGGCTGTGACCACTGTGCCGCCAGCGCCAGCTGCTCTTCCTCGTAGCGCGCCATCTCCACATCGTTTAGAGAATATTTGCCCTGGTAATACTCGCGGTATTTTTCGAGGCTGGCGAACTGGCGCTGCCCCGGCGAGTGGTCCATCAACGAGACCAGCGACACTGGCTCGCGGTCTACCAGCTTTTCAAACAGCGGCAGGGTGGTGTGATGCGGCAACTCGCAGCGCAGGTGCAGGCGATGTTCGGCGCGGTTAAGACCGCGCTTTTGCGTCTCTTCCACGGCGTTGATCATCTTTTCCAGATTCTCCAGCCGATCGCCGCCGTCGCGTACGTCACCAATCGCCACCGCATCCAGCACGGTGGTGATGCCGCTGGCAACCATCAGCGCGTCGTGGCTGCTCATCGCCGAATGGGCGGGCCAGTCCACCTTCGGCCGTGGGGTGAAGAATTTATCCAGATTATCGGTGTGCAGCTCAATCAGCCCTGGCAGCAGCCAGCCGCCTTCGCCGTCCATCGCTTCGGGCAAATGGCTTCGGGTTTCGGCATACGCGCGGATCGCGCCGTCGCGGATCTCAATCGAGCCGTCGATGACCTCATCTTCCAGCACCAGCCTGACGTTATTGATAATCATATGTTTGTCCCCATCGGGTGCAATCTGTCCGCCACGCGGTTGCGAACGCTCTCGTCGTGGAAGATCCCGACGATCGCCGCGCCGCGCGCTTTGGCCTGTTCGATCAGTTCCACCACTGCCGCGCTGTTTTTGCTGTCGAGCGAAGCGGTGGGTTCATCAAGAAGTAAAATCGGGTAGTCGACGATAAACCCGCGAGCGATATTCACGCGCTGCTGTTCGCCGCCGGAAAAGGTCGACGGGGCAAGATGCCAGAGGCGCTCGGGCACATTGAGGCGCGTCAGCAGGCTGGCGGCTTTGGCGGCGCAGGTTTCGCGCGGCACGCCGAGATCCAGCAGCGGCTGCATGACCACATCCAGAGCGGAGATCCGCGGGATCACCCGCAGAAACTGGCTCACCCAGCCGATCGTCGAGCGGCGAACTTCCAGCACCTTACGCGCGGGGGCCTGAACCAGGTCGACCCATTCATCGGCGTGGCGAATATGAATGTGCCCCTCGTCCGGCAGATAGTTGGCGTACAGGGAGCGTAGCAGGGTGGATTTTCCGCTGCCGGAGTGGCCGTGCAGCACCACGCATTCGCCGCTGTTCACCTTCAGAGAGGCATTTTGCAGCACCGGCAGACGCACGCCGTTTTGCTGGTGGAGCACAAAAGTCTTACTTACGTTTTCTACGTGGATCATTTTGGCCTCGTGGCGTTTTCTTGCCGGGTGGCGCTTCGCTTACCCGGCCTACAAGGTACGGCGTTCGTTTTGCCGGGTGGCGCCCTCAATTCTGCAACACGGATGACACCAGCAGCTGGGTGTAAGGATGGAGCGGATCGTCGAGCACGCGGTCGGTTAACCCACTTTCCACCACCTGACCCTGCTTCATTACCAGCAGACGGTCTGCCAGCAGGCGAGCGACGCCCAGATCATGGGTGACAATCACCACCGCCAGGTTTAGCTCCACCACCAGACCGCGCAGCAGGTCGAGCAGGCGCGCCTGCACGGAGACGTCCAGCCCACCGGTGGGTTCATCCATAAACACCAGCTTCGGGTGGGTGACCAGGTTACGGGCGATCTGCAGGCGCTGCTGCATGCCGCCGGAGAAGGTGGTGGGCAAATCGTCGATGCGCGAGGCGGGGATCTCCACATCGGTCAGCCAGCGCTGTGCGGTTTCCCGGATGTTGCCGTAGTGCCGCGCGCCGGTCGCCATCAGCCGTTCGCCGATATTGCCTCCCGCCGAGACCTGACGACGCAGCCCGTCCAGCGGATGCTGATGTACCACGCCCCATTCGGTGCGCAGCAGGCGGCGACGTTCAGCCTCGCTCATGCCATAGAGGGAGGCGCCCTCATACAAAATCTCGCCGTTCTGCGGGGCCAGGCGCGCGGAGATGGACTTCAGCAGGGTGGTTTTACCCGAGCCGGATTCACCGACAATTCCCAGCACCTCGCCCGGCCACAGCTCGAACGAGACGTCGCTGAAGCCTTTGCCCGGCGCGTAAAGGTGGGTCAGGTTGTTCACTGAAAGCAGCGGTTTCATTGGCTGTTCGCCTCGCTCTGTTGGCGGCAGTAATCGGTGTCGGAGCAGACAAACATCCGTTTGCCCGTATCATCCAGCACCACTTCATCCAGATAGCTGTGCTTCGAGCCGCAGATGGCGCACGGCTCGTCCCACTCCTGCACCGTGAACGGGTGGTCATCGAAATCGAGACTCTCCACGCGGGTGTAGGGCGGGACGGCGTAGATGCGCTTTTCGCGCCCGGCACCGAACAGCTGCAGGGCAGGCATCATGTCCATTTTCGGGTTGTCGAATTTCGGGATCGGCGACGGATCCATCACGTAGCGCCCGTTGACCTTCACCGGGTAGGCGTAGGTGGTGGCGATATGGCCGAAGCGGGCGATATCTTCATACAGCTTCACCTGCATTACCCCGTACTCTTCCAGGGCGTGCATGGTGCGGGTTTCGGTTTCGCGCGGCTCAATAAAGCGCAGCGGCTCCGGGATCGGCACCTGGAAAATCAAAATCTGATCTTCCGTGAGCGGCGTTTCGGGAATGCGGTGGCGGGTCTGGATAAGCGTCGCATCTTCGGTTTTTTCGGTGGTGTTGACGCCCGTCACGCGCTTAAAGAAGTTGCGAATCGACACGGCGTTGGTGGTGTCGTCGGCTCCCTGGTCGATGACCTTCAGCACGTCTGACTCACCGATGACGCTGGCGGTAAGCTGAATGCCCCCGGTGCCCCAGCCGTAAGGCATCGGCATTTCTCGACCACCAAACGGCACCTGATAGCCGGGGATAGCGACCGCTTTCAGGATGGCGCGGCGGATCATGCGTTTGGTTTGCTCGTCCAGATAAGCAAAGTTGTAGCCGCTTAGGTTAGCCATTTTCACGCTCCCGTTGCAGACGTTTCAGCAGTTCCAGTTCGGCCTGGAAGTCAACGTAATGCGGCAGCTTGAGGTGCGAAACAAAGCCCGCCGCCTCGACGTTATCCGCATGGGCCAGCACGAACTCTTCGTCCTGTGCCGGGCCGGAAATCTGTTCGCCGTAGTCCGGCGCCTGCAGGGCGCGGTCAACCAGCGCCATCGCCATGGCTTTACGCTCGCTCATGCCAAAGACCAACCCGTAACCACGGGTAAAGTGTGGGGTGTCGTCGTCAGGTGCGACAAAACCATTCACCATTTCACACTCGGTCATTAGCAGTTCACCGACGTTCACAGCAAAACCCAGCTCTTCGGGGATGATTTCGACGTCGAGATAGCCGCTGCGGATCTCCGCCGCAAACGGGTGGTTACGCCCGTAGCCGCGCTGCGTTGAATAGGCCAGCGCCAGCAGATAGCCTTCGTCCCCGCGCATCAGCTGCTGCAGGCGAGACGAGCGTGAACAGGGGTAAACGGGAGGCGTGCGGGTGATGTCGTCGGGTTGTGCTCCGGTCTCTTCTTCAGCCTTTGCCAGACCCTGCTTCGCCAGCAGGCTAAAGACGTGCGGAGACGCTTCCTGCCCGGTCTCCGTGGTGCTGAGCGGCGGCGTTTCGCCGTTCGCCAGCAGGGTGAAATCCAGCAGGCGGTGGGTGTAGTCGTACGTAGGGCCAAGGAGCTGGCCGCCGGGAATATCTTTATAAACGGCGGAAATTCGCCGCTCCAGGCGCATTTCTGCCGTATTGACCGGCTCGCTCACCGCCAGGCGGGGAACGGTGGTGCGCCAGGCGCGCAGCAAAAAGATGGCTTCGACGTTGTCGCCGCTGGCCTGCTTCAGCGCCAGCGCTGCCAGCTCGCGGTCGGCGACGCCGCCTTCGGTCATCACCCGATCCACCGCCAGGTTCAACTGCTGCTCAATCTGGGCGACGCTCAGCTCGGGAAGCTGTTCATCACCCCGTCGTCTGTGCGCCTGTAGCGCATGGGCGGCGGCGATGGCCTTCTCGCCCCCTTTGACGGCAACGTACATCAGCACACCTCCACGTGGGTGGTTCGCGGGATCGCCAGCAGGCGCTCGCCGCAGGTCAGGATCAGGTCAATGCCCAGCGGGAACGGATGCGGGCGTTCGGTCAGCTCATGAATAATGCACTCCGGCAGCTGTGGCGCGACCATGCGTTCGTCGGCAATCCCCGCCCCGGTCAGGCGCAGCATGCGACCACCGCTCAGGCTGGCGACCTGCAGGAGCAGCGTGGCGCTGGTCTCCGGTGCTACCGCGCTGCCTTCACTCAGGGCATTGAGCTGCTCATGGCTGATTTGCTCATCGGCAACGGCAAACACCGCCTGACGGGGCTGCTCAACCAGCGGGGCGTTAGTGTGAAAACGCAGATTCTGGCTGGCGATGTCATTGGATAACGTCCCCGAAAGCCACACCGGGGTATCGTTGTCGGCGAGAGTCAGCAGTACGCTGGTGGTCGCCAGGTTCAGCGGCAGCCAGCCCTGGGAGAGCTGATGCAGGGAGACAATCACGCCAGGCTCGCTCATGGCTTTCAGCAGGCGACGAAAACTGTGTTGGGCATCCTGGACAGCCAGGGTAAAAGCGGGTTGAAGCGTCATGCGTTATCTCCGCGAACAAGCGTAAAGAAGTCGACCCGGCTGGTATTGACTTGCGCCTGACGTGCGGCAGTGCGCGCGGCGAGGTCGGCTTCCAGCGGGGCAATCAGGGTTTCCATCAGGGTCTGGAAATGGGGTTGTTCCTGCAGCAGGGCGTCGATCACCGCGCAGCGCTCGGCGTGCGGTTTATCGCGACCGAGCACGTAGCTGTAACCCAGCGTGCCGCTGCTCAGACGAATGACCGCGCGGGTGAGGGCGGCATCACCGGCGAAAAAGCGCTCCCCGGTACCGCCCATTCTTGCCTGGATCTGTACCAGGCCAATTTCCGGCGCGCGGAGCGTTTCATAGTCTGGCGTCAGGTTAAGCGCGTTCATGCGGCTCGCCAGTGCAGCAGGCTGGCTATGGGCCAGGGCGCGCATCCAGCGCTGACGGGTGGAGGTGTCGAAATGCATTCAGTGCTCCATGGTGAATTCAATCATGTCGGCGCGGGTCAGGCTGACGGAGTACTCCGTTGCGTTGATCTCGCCGTCACGGTGGTTGAGGGTGCGCACGCAGAGCAGCGGAGCCATGTTGGGGATCTCCAGCACCTTGCTCTCTTTCGCCTGCGCGCGGCGGGCGCTGATACGCGTCTGGGTACGTTTGAGCACAAGACCCGTGGCGTCCTGCAAAAAGTCATGCAGTGAACCGCTGGAGAAGTGTTGCAGCACCGGCCAGAGGCTCAGGTCGCTGAAGTAGTGATCTATCTGGCAGACTGCCACGCCATTGACCCGGCGCAGGGTGCGCAGATGCACAACGTTGTCGCCCTCCTGAATACCCAGCGCATCGGCTACATGGCTGGAGGCCGGACGCAGCACGGAGAGCAGTTTTTCGCTGGTGGGATGGCTTCCCTGGTCGAGCAGGTTCTGACTAAAGCGCGCCTGGGCATTGAGCGGGTAGTCGAACGGGCGCATCAGCACCAGCACGCCGACGCCCTGACGGCGCTGTACCCATCCGCGCTCAACCAGCTGATCGATGGCGCGGCGCAGGGTGTGGCGATTCACTTCATAGCGGTCGGCAAGCTGCTGTTCGGCTGGCAGGTAGTCTCCGCAGCGATAATGGGTGCGCAGCTCCACTTCGAGCTTTGCTGCAATCTCTTGCCAGCGGGTAGGGTAACTGGTCGGATGTCTGGATAAGTGCATACCAATCAAAGCCTCGCTTCTCAGATGAAGTGCTTACGCAAACGTTGAGAGAGGAAATCCAGCAGGCTGACGGTGATGATGATGAGTACCATCAGGGCGCAGGTTTGCTGGAACTGGAAACCGCGGATCGCCTCCCACAGGGTGACGCCAATGCCCCCTGCGCCGACCATGCCGACGACGGTGGCGGAACGGACGTTAGATTCGAAGCGGTAGAGCGAATAGGAGATCAGCAGCGGCATGACCTGGGGCAGCACGCCGTAAAGGATCTCTTCAATTTTGTTGGCGCCGGTGGCGCGAATACCTTCGACCGGGCCGGGTTCAATGGCTTCCACGGCTTCGGAAAGCAGCTTGGAGAGCACGCCGGTGGTGTGGATGAACAGCGCCATCACCCCCGCGAACGGCCCCAGACCCACGGCAACCACGAACAGCATCGCGAACACCATTTCGTTAATGGCGCGGCAGGCGTCCATCAGGCGGCGCATCGGCTGATAAACCCACCACGGAACGATGTTTTCCGCGCTCATCAGGCCAAACGGAATGGAGAGGATGACGGCCAGGGCGGTCCCCCAGACGGCGATTTGCAGGGTGACAGCCATTTCGCCGAGATAGTCCTGCCACTGGCTAAAATCGGGCGGGAAGAAGTCGGCAGCGAAGGTGGCCATGTTACCGGCGTCTTTAAACAGCAGCAGCGGATCCATCTCCGCGCCCTTCCAGGAGATAACCAGCACCGCCAGCAGGATGGCCCAGCTAAATAGCGAGAACCAGCTGCGTTTCGGCGGTGGGAGGGTGATGGTTTGCATGTTGACTCCTTTGTGTTTAGTTCCCTCTCCCACAGGGAGAGGGAGAAAAGCGTTACTGCACCGCTTTATTCACACTGGTCATTGCACCAAGCGCGGCGGTCAGGCGGTCCAGGTCTTCCAGCTGGGCCTGAATAGCTGCCACTTTGCTGGTCTTCTCCTCGTCCTTAAGCCCCTTGTTGTCCTTCACGCCCTGCATCTCTTTAAACAGCGCCAGCTGGCGAATCGGGACCAGTTGCAGGTCGCTCGACGGGCGGAACGGTGCCCAGCCCAGGCGCGTCAGCACGGCTTTCTCTTCCGGCGTTTTGCCGTAGGTCATAAAGAAGTCGTACACCTTGTCCTTGGTGCCTTCAGAGAGGTTTTTGCGCCAGACAATCGGGTCTCCCGGGATGAGAGGGGATTTCCAGATCACCTTCAGCTCTTTCAGCTTGTCCGGTGCGGAGGTCTTCAGCTTGTCGAGGTTTTCGGTGTTGTTGGTGGCGACGTCCACCTGCTTGTTGGCCACGGCCAGGGCGTTGGTTTCATGGCTGGCATTGACGGTGCGTTTGAAATCGGTGGCAGAGGCATTATTTTTGGCGAAGACGTAATAGCCCGGCACCAGGAAGCCAGAAGTGGAGTTCGGATCGCCGTTGCCGAAGGTCAGTTCTTTGCGTTTGGCGAGCATATCGTTGAGGTTATTGATCGGGCTGTCTTTGTTGACGATCAGCACGCTCCAGTAACCCGGAGAGCCATCTGCAGCAACGGTCTGGGCAAAGACCTGGCCGTTTGCACGATCCACCGCTTCCATGGCGGAGAGGTTGCCATACCAGGCGATGTCCACTTTGTTAAAGCGCATCCCCTGGATGATGCCCGCGTAATCCGGGGCGAAGAAGGCGTTTACTTTGATCCCCAGTTTGGTTTCCATATCTTTCAGGAAGGGTTCCCACTGAGGCTTCAGGTTCTGCTGTGATTCCGTCGAAATAATGCCAAAGTTCAGCGCTTTTTCCTGCTCCTCGGCGTACGCAGGGCTTAACAGGGTGCTGATGCTGAACATGCTGGTAAAAGCCAGCGCGGCAACCGTTTTATAGCTCATTTCCATTCCTCGTAGTGGGGACGTTATGCAGCCTTCGCGTTCTCTTCGACACGGTTAATGCTGCGGTAGAGATGGTCAAAACGTTCGTTATCAAACTGGTGGCTTGCGCCATCAAAGAACACATGTCCCTGACGCAGGGCGACAATGCGCTCGCAGTAGCGCAGGGCGTAATCCACCTGATACAGCGTCACCACCACGGTGATGCCGTCGTTCTGGTTAATGTCATGCAGGGTTTCCATCACGATGCGGGCGGATTCCGGATCCAGCGAGGCGATGGGCTCGTCGGCAAGGATGATTTTCGCTTTCTGCATCAGGGCACGGGCGATGGCCACGCGCTGCTGTTGTCCACCGGAGAGGGTGGAGACGCGCTGATGGGCGAAGTGCGCCATGCCTACGCGGGTGAGTGCCCGCAACGCCTCTTGCTTCTGTAACGGGGAGAACCAGCGCAGACAGGTGCGCCAGAATGGGGTGCTGCCGAGCGCGCCAATCAGCACGTTCTCCAGCACCGTCAGTCGATTTACCAGATTAAATTGCTGGAAGATGCAGCCTGTCTGCGCGCGGCTTTTGCGGATATCCCGCGCCAGTCGCCCTGCGCGCTGTACGGTGTTGCCCAGCAGTTCGACGTGGCTTTCCGGGATGCTATCGCCGGTAATCAGGCCGCTTAAGTGACGCAATAGGGTGGATTTACCTGAACCGGATGGCCCCAGCAGCGCTACCATGTCGCCCTGCTGGACGGTCAGATCAACGGCATGCAGAGCCTTGTTGTGATGAAAGGTCTTGCTCAGTTTCTCTACGCGGATGACGGTTTGCATATGCTGGGCCTCACAATAAATGTGGCCTCATGCTGGCGCATCAATATGACATTTGGGTTAAGTGCAGGTTGCGGGAGTTTGAAGAGTTGAAGTGAAAACGATGACAATCTTTCCAGGCCCGGTCAGCGCAGCGCCACCCGGGGTTGTTGCCGGATGCGCTGCGCTTATCCGGCCTACGAACTTTGTTGCTGCTTAACGACGTTAATCATCCACGGCACGCCGTATTTGTCGGTGACCTTACCGAAACCGTGCGCCCAGAAGGTCTCCTGCCAGGCCATTTCAATATTTCCGCCATCCGCGAGATTGTCGAACCAGCGTTTGCCTTCATTGACATCCTGTGTGTCGAGAACCAGCGTGAATCCGGCATACTGCGCCTTACTGCCCGGCGGCAGGCCATCGCTCATCATGATATCGCTGCCCGCAATGCGAACGTTGGAGTGGGCTATAGCGGAGTCCGGGAACTGCATGCCAGACGGGCAGCCTTCTTCGCTGCTCTCGCTTTTTGGCATTTCGCCGAAGGTGATTTTATAGAGGAGTTCTGCGCCGACGGCCTGCTGATAAAAGGCGGTTGCCTCTGCGCAGTTGCCGGCGAAAGAGATGTAGGGACTTAACGGCATAATCTTTACCTCACGTAAGAAAAGCCCATTAAGTGTAGTGGGTGTGTGCCCGGTAAGCGAAGCGCCACCGGGCGGGCAAATCAGTTCTTTTTCACAAACTCAGATTTCAGTTTCATTGGACCAAAACCGTCAATTTTGCAGTCGATATTATGATCGCCTTCAACCAGACGGATATTCTTCACTTTGGTCCCGATCTTCAGCATGGAAGAGCTGCCTTTAACCTTCAGGTCTTTGACGACGGTGACGCTGTCGCCATCTGCCAGCAGGTTACCGTTAGCATCTTTTACAATCAGCACGTCAGCATCCTGTGACGGCTCTGCGTCGTTCCATTCGTGGGCGCATTCCGGGCAGATGAACATGCCATTATCTTCATAGGTGTATTCAGAATTGCATTTCGGGCAGTGTGGAAGTTGCATCGGGGGTATCCTCAAAAAAGTGCTTAACACGCTGGAAAGTGCCAGCAAAATGACGGCAGAGCGCCGAAAAAGAGGGCAAGTATAACGCAAATCCACACGATTGTCGGTGATATTGTTTAATAAAAAAAAACCGAAAAGCGTGTTGCGGGTGACACTTTCTGTCAGTCGGTTAAGCGATGCTAACGCCATTAACGTGTTGGGAAGAATTGACACTGAATATATCGAATATTTTATTGCGGCAAATTGCTACGTTCCGCCATTTCGGATAAGGTGAAGCGACACATTGTTATTTATCGCCGGTTTTCGTCGTCGTACATCTGTTATGACGCTGAACCATTCCCTCTCTTTTTAGGTGGGTAAATAATGATGATATATCCTGAAGTTTCTTAAAAATGGGCTAGGCTTTTTATCTTTTGACTATCAGGTCAGGAGAAAAGCTTTTCACGCCATGCAAGGATAGCGATTTATTTCTGATTGTCTTCAATCAGTTATATTTCGGTGAACATGTTTTCCACACGTGATCATATAAGCCGAAAAACATAATTAAAACCCGGTGGCTTAATAAAAGTAATAAATTTGCGTTAAGGAAAGGCTTTTATCATGCACACACAGACAATTTTTGAATTAAGCCAGGAAGCAGAACGGTTGCTACAACTCGCCCTGCAAAACCTTGATACCTTGAAATCAATGCCGATAGCGATGCTGGAGAGTACCGCGACGGCCATTACGGGTGAAAAGAACAACGTTTTACCTTTGCATTTTAGCGCGCGTGGTGTCGAAGCACAGCAGGCGATGCTGAATAGTGAATTGCGCAAAATAACCCGTCTGGAAATGGTGCTGGCTATTGTTGGAACCATGAAGGCGGGGAAATCGACCACCATTAATGCGATTGTGGGCACCGAAGTATTGCCCAACCGCAACCGTCCGATGACGGCGCTTCCGACCCTTATTCGTCATACGCCGGGCCAGAAAGAGCCGGTACTGCATTTTACGCATGTCTCTCCCATTGATGATTTGATCCAACTGCTACAGAAAAAGCTCTGCGATGACGATCGCGGTAAGCTGGCGCAGCGTCTGGAAATCGATAAAGACATGAATACGCTGCTGGAGAGAATTGAAAGAGGCGAGGCTTTCGAGAAGCACCACCTTGGGGCGCAGCCGATATTTCATTGTCTGAAAAGCCTGAACGACCTCGTGAGGCTCTCTCAGGCGCTGGACGTGGCCTTCCCATTCTCTGAGTACGCGGCGATAGAGCATATACCGGTGATTGAGGTGGAGTTTGTGCATCTTGCGGGTCTGGATGCGCACCTGGGGCAGCTGACGCTGCTGGACACGCCTGGGCCAAATGAAGCCGGGCAGCCCCATCTGCAAAAAATGCTCACCGAACAGTTGTCCCGCGCCTCCGCGGTGCTGGCGGTGATGGACTATACCCAGCTCAAATCGATTTCTGATGAAGAGGTTCGTCAGGCCATTTCGGTAGCGGGAAAATCGGTGCCTTTGTATGCGCTGGTGAATAAATTCGACCAGAAGGATCGCAACAGCGACGATGAAGAGCAGGTCAGGGCGATGATCTCCGGGACCTTAATGAAAGGGAACATCTCTCCGGGACAAATTTACCCTGTTTCGTCGATGTGGGCCTATCTGGCAAACCGCGCCCGCTATGAGATGGCGAACCATGGGCAGCTACCGGATCACCAGGAACAGCGCTGGGTACAGGACTTTGCCGAGGCCGCGCTGGGGCGTCGCTGGCGTACGGCGGACCTGGACGATATCGAACATATTCGCCATGCGGCTGATTTGCTGTGGGAAGATTCGTTATTTGAACAACCTATCCGCAAACTGATTTACGCCGCCTATGCCAATGCGTCGTTATTTGCGCTGCGTTCGGCGTCGCATAAGCTGCTCAACTATGCCCAAAATGCCAGAGAGTATCTCGATTTTCGCTATCAGGCCCTGACGGTGGCCTTTGAATCGCTGGAACTGAATATTACGCGTCTTGAAGAGGATATGGCTCTGCTGCAAACGCGGCAGCGCGTGGCCAGCGAAGAAGTCAAACACGAAGTGGAGCAGGCCCTCCACGCCACTGACGATTTTATGGCGTTGCAGAAAGGAGCCCTTCAGCAGGCGATTGGCCATATCTTCAACAGCCACACGCTACTTGATTTGGCAGGTATTGATCCGCTGAATCATCGGCAGGAGGCGCTGACGCAGCTGGTGCTGGATGATGAGAGGCAGGCGCAAACGGTACTGAACAGCATCCGCTCCGCCTGCGAGCAGGTCATGCTGGACGCACAGACGAAAATCAGCCGGGAGCTGGCGCTTCGCTTCGATCAGCTGGAGTCTACGCTGGCGCGTTCGCTGAATGAGGCGATGCGGCCCATTGAGCTGCGTATTAAAGAGCAGCTCAGCCATGCCGGTTTTCGGGCGCGGATCAGTTTCCCGGCATTTCAGGCAAATCAGCTGAACTTCAATACGCGGGCGCTGTTTACTGATGCCATCGCGGAGGATACCCGTCCGGCAGGCCAGCCATCGGCTGCGGGAAGTGTACGGGAAACGGTGTCGCGCTGGCTGAACAATCCTGGCTGGGGCTGGGAAGATTATGTGGCGACGCGCACGCGATACGTTATTGATATTGCGCAGCTGCATGACAAGTTTATGCAGCATATTGATCAGTTTTGTGAACAAATCCGTAAAGCTTTAACCGCGCAGGTCGATGTCTCTGTTACGGCGGGTATGGCAACGTTCTTTGCAGAATTTTCGTTATGCCTTGCCGGGTTACAGGAAAGCTTGCGTGATAGCCTCGCAGTCCGTCAGCAAAATGAGCATTCGACCCGATCGCTCAGCCAGCTGTTGAAACAAAGTATCACGACTGCGACGTGGATTCAGGAAGATACCCGACTGTTACGCGATGATATTCAAACTCTTTTCGCGGCAGAGCAACCATGACAACACAGCTACTGGACGGTCCCGGGCGGACGCTGGAGTGTATCCATCCTAAATTTATGGTCGATCTGGTCCAGGGGGTAGACGCGCCGCGTCATACCCATCTGGGGCCGCAACAGCTGCAGTTTCGTGAGCGTTTGACGCAGGAGATCATGACGCACACCCGGCTGCGACCGTGGGCAATGGCGGGAATGCTCAACGAAAATGCGGCTCTGCGCCTGGGGCTGGCGGAAAAGCTGGCCGGCATGCTGGATCCGGGGCATCTCGCGCTGACGCGTATGGCCGATAAACTGGTTGCCCTGCGCCAGCAAACCTCTCTGCGTACGCAGCCCTCGCCGGGCCTGGTTCAGCAGTACGCTGAACTCTCTTCCCATTTTCTTCAACGCGCAGCCTATAAAGAAAAGGCGTTGTCCCAGCGTGGGTTAACGGTGCAGGCGGGCGATCATAGCGAGCAGATTTTTACCCGCTGGCGGGCGGGACACTATGATGGCTGGTCGCTGGCCGGGCGTTGCTACATTGTGCTGGAAGAGTTGCGCTGGGGAGCATTTGGCGATGCCTGTCGTCTGGCGAATGCGGACGTGGCGGCAATGCTCAAGGATAACCTGCGCAGCATGGCGGCAAATTATCTGGCGCAGGGGATCAATGCTTCTCCCACTACCCGCCATTTTTATCACCAGTGGCTCACAACCCCCTCTACGCCGGGGAGCATCGATCATAAAGATATGCTGGGCTGGCTGGGGGACTGGTGTCAGGCGGACAGCCACCCGGTGAGCTGGTCAGTAACCCAAAACTGGCAAACGGTCGCGCTGGGTATGCCGAGACTCTGTTCGGCAAAGCGGCTGGTGGATGGGATGGTGGAAGAAATTTTTGGTTGAACCCCTCACCCGGTGGGCAGAGGGGGGTCTTATGCGGTGCGTTAATGATGAAGCTCTACCGCTTTCGGTTCTGTATCCGGCTCGGGGAGATTGCCGAAGCGCTTCGCATACAGGGCCGTGATGATGGGCACCAGAATGGCGGTGACGATCACGCTGGCGGCAACCAGCGCCGTTGCCGAGGCCGCAACCGGTTCGAAAGCCGGGTTAATCTGGGCAATGATCACCGGATTCGCCACGGCGGCCCCGGCGGCTGAAGAGGCGGCTACACCTGCCGTTCCGTTTCCTCCGCCAATTACGCGATCGGCAATGATCAGCGGAATGCCGGTGATAATGATAACAGCCACGCCCAGGACAATACCCAGCAGACCGGTATCGAGGATCACCTTCAGGTTAATGGTATTCCCCAGCGCGAAGCCGAAGAACGGGATCAGCACCGGCGTGGCTTTGCTGAAGAAATCGCGCAGATCGTGGTCCAGATTCCCCAGCGCAAAACCGATCAGGAAAGGCAGGATCGCGCCGACAAAGTGGTGTGGTTCAAACGAGGCCAGCCCCGCCGAGCCCAGAATCAACATCGTCATCAGCGGACCGGACTCCAGAGACATCAGCACAAAGGCGCCAGACTCCTCTTTTGTGCCGTACTGGTTCATCAGGCTGGCATAGAGCCCACCGTTAGTCATATCCATCGCGGAGACAATGGCCAGAACGGATAATCCGGCGAAGAATCCGGTCTGAATGCCATTCTCCGGAATGAACAGTGCACAGACCATTGCCACAACCCAGGCAACCGCAATTTTCGTTATAACCAGCGTTCCGGATTTACGTAATACGGTACCCGTTGCCCGCAGGTTAATAGATGCTCCAATACAAAAGAACCAGACGGCCAGAATGGGCACGGTTCCCGTAATCATTCCTTTTGTGAAACCACCAAAATAAGCACCGGTATCAGGTGCCAGGGTATTCAGAATGGCGCCAAGCACCAGAGGAACCAGCATCATCCCGCCGGGGATGCGTTCTATTGTGGCTTTAATCTTCATGTACAACCCTCACATCGTGTCCCGCGTGGCGGACGGAATGCTATCGAAAATAAAATCAACAAATTCAATTAATTGAAAGGATGCTTAGCCTGGCGCTTCGTTATCCTTTCAGGGAAATTAATCGCGCGCTCTTGATTCATGCCGCTCAAAAGCCCGCTGGACGTTGCGTTCGGATTTATCATGCGATCATTGGAATGATGATTCAATGAAAATAAAACAGTGTTTTAGTTATCTCTATCACATATTCGGCGTAAATATTCGAACCGCGTTTTAATATTTAAAATTTATGTAAATCTGATGTGACGCAGTATGGTTTTGAGAATTGTTGTTCAGGCGATAATAACGTGCGTGAGCATGTTCTTTTTTGGTGGATAAGAAAGAGCTGATGGGCGGAAATTGACAAATATTGAACTCAGTTGACGATACGGAAAAATATATGTGAAGTTGATCACAAATATAAACGCTGGTAGGGTAAAAAGGTCATTAACTGCCCAGACAGGCGTCAACAGGTTCGGTTGTATCGACGTAAAACGTCAATGTAAGTAAACCTGCTACGCTTGAATAAGGCGATTCGCATGGAGCGGATCCCCGTTTCACGGTTCACCAGATGGCCGGTGAAATGGACAGGGCTGAGTCTACGAGGAAAGCTATGCTTAGAAGGAAAAAGATTAAACCCATCACGCTTCGCGACGTCACCATCATCGATGATGCAAAACTGCGTAAAGCGATCACTGCCGCCTCGCTCGGTAATGCGATGGAATGGTTCGATTTTGGTGTCTACGGCTTCGTGGCCTATGCGTTAGGTAAAGTGTTCTTCCCCGGCGCCGACCCCAGCCTGCAGATGATTGCCGCGCTGGGTACGTTCTCGGTTCCCTTCCTCATTCGCCCGCTGGGTGGTCTGTTCTTCGGTATGCTTGGTGATAAATATGGTCGTCAGAAGATCCTGGCCATCACCATTGTCATTATGTCGATCAGTACATTCTGTATTGGCCTGATCCCGTCTTATGCTTCGATTGGCATCTGGGCGCCAATATTGCTGCTGCTCTGTAAGATGGCTCAGGGATTCTCCGTAGGGGGAGAATATACCGGTGCCTCGATCTTCGTTGCAGAGTACTCCCCGGACCGTAAACGTGGCTTTATGGGAAGCTGGCTGGACTTTGGTTCCATTGCCGGGTTCGTCATGGGTGCGGGCGTGGTGGTGCTGATTTCAACCGTGGTTGGTGAGGCGAACTTCCTTGAATGGGGCTGGCGTATTCCGTTCTTCCTCGCGCTGCCGCTGGGGATCATTGGCCTGTACCTGCGTCATGCGCTTGAAGAGACGCCTGCGTTCCAGCAGCACGTTGATAAGCTTGAGCAGGGTGACCGCGAAGGTCTGCAGGATGGCCCGAAAGTCTCCTTTAAAGAGATCGCGACCAAACACTGGCGCAGCCTGCTGGTCTGTATCGGCCTGGTGATCTCCACGAACGTGACTTACTACATGCTGCTGACCTACATGCCGAGCTATCTGTCGCATAACCTGCACTACTCGGAAGACCACGGTGTGCTGATCATTATCGCCATCATGGTGGGTATGCTGTTTGTGCAACCGATTATGGGGCTGTTGAGTGACCGCTTTGGCCGTCGACCGTTCATTATTCTGGGTAGCGTTGCGCTGTTTGCCCTTGCTATTCCGGCATTCATTCTGATTAACAGCAATGTGCTGGGCCTGATTTTTGCCGGCTTGCTGATGCTGGCGGTGATCCTCAACTGCTTCATCGGGGTGATGGCCTCTACACTACCGGCCATGTTCCCGACGCATATTCGCTACAGTGCGCTGGCGGCGGCCTTTAACATCTCGGTTCTGATTGCCGGTCTGACGCCGACGCTTGCCGCCTCTCTGGTGGAAAGCACGCAAAACCTGATGATGCCCGCTTATTACCTGATGGTTATCGCGGTGATTGGTTTGATTACGGGTATTACCATGAAGGAGACGGCGAACCGTCCTCTGAAAGGGGCGACGCCTGCGGCGTCGGATATTCAGGAAGCGAAAGAGATCCTGCGCGAGCACTACGATAACGTCGAGCAGAAGATTGAAGATATTGACGCAGAGATTGAAGAACTGCAGAAGAAACGCTCCCGACTGGTGGACCAACATCCACGCATCAACGAGTAATCAAAAAACCCGCCGCTGGCGGGTTTTCTTTTATTAGCATCCTGCGGCGATGTAATCGCCATTGGCGCTAATGGGGATCACCGTCAGGAACAGGATGGTCGCAAACAGGATCAGAACAATCCCGCCGGCAATCTTGACCGCCGGAACCAGCCACTTTAGCGAGGCGCCGCCGCCAAACCAGGCGACCGTGCGCTCCCGGGCGTAACGCACGGCCAGCGATAGCCCCATAATCGACAGCGCGGTTCCCAGTGACATGGTCATTACCGCGGCCATTCCCCAGGTGACGATGCCCAGCGCATTCGAAAACATCAGGATCATAATGGCCCCACTGCACGGACGCGCGCCGATCGCCAGAATTACACCCAGACGGGTTTTCCAGTCACCCTGCGCAAGGTCTGCCCCTACGCCGTGATGGCCGCAGCCACAATGTTCATCATGCTGGTGAAGGGGCGTGATGGCGGAGATTGCCATCCTGCGCGGGCGCAGGCTTTTCAGCGCCTGGTAAATGATAAACGCGCCGAATGCGCCAATGAGGACCGCGCTTATCTTCTCGACATACCAGCGGCTGGTACTGATATCCCCGGACGCCAGGTTAAACCCCACCGCCAGAATAAAGACAAACAGAATGGCGCTGACGCCCTGCAGCATACTGCCAAAAAACGGAACGACCCGGGCAGCCAGTTCGCTCTCTTTATTTGTACTGAGATAGGTAGTGACAATGAATTTGCCGTGCCCCGGCCCGATAGCGTGAAGTACGCCATAGAAGAACGCGCCGGTTAATAGCCATAAGCCACCGCTGTACTGATGGTTATTAAGCTGCAACAGGTACATCACCAGATAACGGTGCAGGGTGATTTGCGTAGCAAGACACCATTGGATGAAAGCCCCCCAGTGTGCGTGCAGAGTGAAGCCCGCAATAAGGAGTAGCAGCGTCATGAGGCCAGCGCCAGGAATGCGCCAGTCTCGGGTGAGGCGTTGTGTGATCATGGATATTGTCTGTCAGGGAAAATATTTGCCAATAGTATAGTTGATTATCCCCCTCAATCCGTGGGTTCTTATGAAGCTTACGCGTTGTATTGTGGATAAGTCTGTGTGTAAAAGGGTATAAAGCGGGGTTTTGCTGGGGAATACAGCAGTCAGTCATCTTTTTGCAACTTTTCGGTTGCGGTCGCTCGGGAACTCCCTATAATGCGCCTCCATCGACACGGCGGATGTGAATCACTTCACAAACAACCCGGTCGGTTGAAGAGAAAAAATCCTGAAAATCAGGGTTGACTCTGAAAGAGGAAAGCGTAATATACGCCACCTCGCGACAGAGCGCTGAAGTGCGTCGCAACTGCTCTTTAACAATTTATCAGACAATCTGTGTGGGCACTCAAAGTGACATGGATTCTTAACGTCCTCGGACGATAAATGAATACCAAGTCTCAACGAGTGAACACGTAATTCATTACGAAGTTTAATTCATTGAGCATCAAACTTTTAAATTGAAGAGTTTGATCATGGCTCAGATTGAACGCTGGCGGCAGGCCTAACAC
>NZ_LNII01000171.1:0-5376 GCF_001463365.1 Enterobacter sp. 50793107
AAGGTATAGGAAGAGGCCGCCCCAGCATGACAGAGCAAGGACAATCAGCCATGACACTCCGGCAATGCTTTCTTTATCTTGCATACGTTTAGCCATATCACCTCCGAAAGAACGGGGTGCTGTTTGTAGTAAGGGATCAGGCCCTCGGGACGATTTAACAAGAAGGCATGTCGATGATGGTTCCCGGGGCCTGGAATAAAAAACCCGGCGACAGGCCGGGAAGATGAGGGTAAGGCAATGTCGGCTCTCTGGCCGAAGGGTCCCAGGTAGTGGGTTTGGTTTGTGGTGGCCGGTGCTGCTATCCGGCATTCAAGGCTATCGCTTTACGACGCCATCAGAACATTCACCACAACGCAAAAACCACTCCACTATTCCGTATGCGTCATTCCGTTACTATGCACAATATGGTAGTGGCTTTTGCTGTTATGGACTCCGTTTCGTGGAGCTGACGACACAACCTAATCGCGAGTCAGTTATGCACCATATCGGCATCATCACAAATGCGGTAAATCCCACACAGCTAGGGGATGGGGCGGGATTGTAACCATACCGAGGACATCCTCGAAATGGTGGAATTACACCAGATTAGAATTTGGCTCATCTGGCTGGATTCGAACCTCTGACGCGCAGCTTACAAGGCTGCCGTTCTGCCACTGAACTAGACCGGCGAATTTGGCGGGACAGGAAGGATTCGAACCTTCGACCATTCGGTTAACAGCCGAACGCACAACCGCTGTGCTTCTGACCCTGAAACGAAAAAGCCCCGCACGATGGCGAGGCTTGTAATTTTTTGTCGACCTACGAAGCTATGGCGACGATATCAGATTTACATGAAATATATGCGTTTCAATCCAGTTTTGCAAGACTTCTGTCGAAATTTGTCGCCTTTTGTTGTGAACGTGATCGCGTAACCTGCAACAAAGCTCCGCTGTCCAGGCGCAGGAAGATGCGACGCATCTCAACCCAGCGGTCCGTAAACGTCTCTGACCAGTTCTTTGGTGTTACGCCAACCAGCTCCGCCAGCGCCTGATATTCGTACGTCTCCCGCCCCGCCAGCTCCGTTTTGACGTCCTGCGCCGCCAGCCAGATCAGCTTCTTCAGGCGCTCCATCGTCTTGCCAGCCACCTTCTTCGCGCCGAGCTGCTCCCGGAACTCTGCCCACGCCCACTGGGTGATCGCTACCTGGTACTCGAAGCGGATGTTCTCGCTGTAGTTCCATAGCAGCCATGCTTTCTGCTGGTCTTCCAGCGACAGGACAGCGCGGCGCCATGACGCAGTGCCAAACTCTACTGGGCTGACAAGCGCGATAGATGATCCCTTGGCGCGGGACTGGCTGCCACTCATCGCCGGGCCGTCTGGGTTCACTTTTCGGCCGGTGACCGGATCGGTGATTTTCTTACGCCCCCGGCTGCGCGCCGTCGCGGTGAATTGCGCGTTCTCGGCGAAAGCTACCAGCTGCCCTTTCGTCGCCCCGCTGAGGTCTGCGGTCGCCACAATGAGCTGCTGACGTACGTATTCCAGTTGCTGACTGTTCATGCGGCTTCCTTCTGTGGCTGGTTGGTTTTGGTCTGGCTGTGCTTTGCTACTGGCGGCATGCTGGCGCGCTTAACGCTTTCTGCCTGGTAGCGGATAATCTGGTCACGTGTCATTCGTCCACCCTCTCGTTCTGCCAGAGAGGAAGTGGTGACTTATCCCCGGCGCGGCGTATGCGGGACTTGGCGTTCTTCTCAATCTGAATGAGCTTTTCGATGTTCTGGCGGCGCTGCTTTTCCTCGCGGCGGAGATATTTCACGTTCTCCATGTAGCGAGACTCCTGGTCGCAGAGCGTCATAAGGAAGTCAAAAGGCTCGATCAACGTTTCGCACTTCCGGCAGCGTAAAGTCCGGTCTTTTTCATTCACCCAAACAGTGGAGTGCAGGCACATAACCTTCTGCCCTTCGCGCTGAATAACCAGCCCGTCCTGTAGGTCGTTATTCTTCGTCGGGAACGCGACAATCTTGCCCAGTTCAATTTCAGTTTCTGTGCTCATGCTGCCTCCTGTCGGCGGGCGCGGCGCTTCTCCAGCGCGCGGGCTTTACGAGTGAAAATGGATTTGATTCGCTGCAGGTATGGAATGTCGAACCGGCGGACGGAGTTATCGTTGTTTATCGCCTCAACTTTTTCGGCACCGATGCGCTCAATAAGGCCCTGTTCAAATGCCTTTTGCGCGCCGTCGCGATCCCGGTTGCAATAGACACACTGGGCTGCGGTATTGTGAAGGTTGAAAGCGAGGTGCGCCGCTGCGCCGCGGGTGCGGTAGTGGCCGCAGTCCATGGTTCCGCCAAACTTCTGCTCCGGCAGCCTGCCGCAGCTGATGCACGGCTTACCAGCATCCCTCAGACGGACGTACCGATTGAAAGCCGCCTGCGCTTCAGCTCTCCACTGCGGTTTCGTTTTTAGCGCCACTTTTCTTGCTTTCAGATCCCGGCGATCCGCGCGCTCTTTCTCTTTACGTTCCTTAATGCGTTTAGCCGCGGCTTTCACCTTCTCCTTTTCGCGCTCCTCCATCGCGAGGATTGCGCCATGCTCCGGGCAGCACCAGCGGATCCTGATGTCGTGGAATTTCGGCACGAAGTATTCACCGCATACTTTGCACTTACGGCGGGATGGTTTACGCACGTTTCCTCCTTGCCGCGAGACGCAGCCATTTCTGATCCACCAATCGGGCGGTGTAGTCTTTCATGGTAGGGATGTCGGACGGCTTAACCTCTGGCTTGCGCTGGCGGCGCGCCGGGAGGCGGAAGATTTCGTTTGTGATGACGCGAGAAAGTGGAGTAGACATCATGCCTCCTGCTTATCGCGCAGCTGCTGGTACTCGCAGCTCTGCGGAATGGTCAGGTGGCATCCAATATTCATCGCCCAGGCTTCGACTTTGCACAGGAAGATGTACATCTCGCCGGTTTCCAACTCTGACGTATGGCGGAGGGATTGGACCGTGGTTACCTCGCCGGACACGACGTCTACCCGGTCTTTGCTTTCATAGCCGAGATAGGTGTGCTTCATCGCGTCCTTGACCCACTCAGGCGTAGCGAAGGCCTTACCGCGGGCGATGAGGTAGTCGCTGATTTCCGTGTACCACATGTGGCTGAGAGCGTTCTGCGACAGGCTGCGCTTCTCGCGCCACGGCTTCACCTGCAGGCGGAAGCATTGCCCGGCATCCAGCAATGGCTGAATCTGCTGGCATATGGCCGCGAAGTTGCCGCGATGGAGTTTGATGCCGTCTACTGGCAGAGTCATACGGCCTCCTTAACGGAAACCGCAGAATGCAGAAAATCGCAGGTGCATTTCTGCATCTGTGACAAAGTGAGGAGTTCAGATTGTGGTCGCATTTAAGTCCCCTTAAATGCGCAGAAGTCACCGGAGTTGTTCAGGCTCCGATGACTTAATTATGGATGGATGATTATTGGAAATCAAACGTTGCTTGACGTTTAGTTATGCGTCGAATGGGTTAGGAAACAGGAAGCCTGAAAAACTGCCTGCATGTTTTAATTACCCCGTATATCGCCTGGATAATGACAGCTCCGCAAATAACACCATCGTAAAACCCTCTCTGATTTGCATACACAAGAATTGCAATTGCTATCCATGCGCCACAGTTCCACATGAAAAGAAACAGCAAAGCGAATGATGGCCTTAGGGTGAAGTTAAACATCATTCATCCTGCTGTAACTTCATTAGTGATTCCAATACTCTATCGGCATGCTTTCGCGCAGAATCAAGGTCTACTGTAGATGGTATTGGCTTATATGGTGGTGACTTGCAGTCTTCAAGGTAGCTATGATATGCATCGACCCAAATCTTCTGAAGCTCGTTCATAACGCCTCCTGCTGCGCAATTTTTACAATAGCCTTAAGACACTGCTTGCACGGCTGAACAAGCGAACCCTGCTCAATGCTTAACAGAGCGTGCTGAGCGTCCTGATACAGCCAGTCAGAGAATTGAGGCTTATATCCGCACCAGGTTTCTGTTTCATGTTTCGCAAGTTTTACGCCGTCACGATAGTCATATTTGATGATGTGCTTACTCACGGCTTCGCCTCCTGCTCATGTACGACAGAAACAACATCTCCCTGATAGCCTATGCCGATTTTCTCGCCTCCGTCAGTCTCAACAACAGGGCACCCGGTCAACCAATCGCTATGGTCCTTCAGTACACCATTAACCTCTTCGCCAGTGGTAAGGCGAACAGTAACTTTCGTTCCTAAAGGATAATTTCTAGGGTCAATTTTCATCACGCCTCCTGCCGCGGTGCTGCTGGCATTATCATTGGCTTCCAGTGAGATGCTTCACTGGCTTTGCACGTATCAGCGGAATACTCCCAATAGAATAATTGCTTATCTGCGTTATAAAACGCGTCCTTTAACACCTCCCCATTGGTGAATAAATAAACCTGGTCTAGATCTTCCGGCATCCGCTCACTGCAAGCCACCCAACCATCCGGGATCACCGGAGAGTTGCCGCTCACGGCCTCCTGGAAGCGTTCAAGCTCCACATACTCCTGACATGACCACCCGCCATCAATAAAATCGCGAGCTTCAACAGCGTCGAAAGTGAACGATGTTTCACCGCCAGTTGGTGAGGTTAAGCCGTACAGGTCTGCTACCGGCTTAAACTGCGTGGCTGTTATGGTACCCTCATTGGTGAGGGTACCATTGGCACCCTGAAGCATGGCGGCGCGATAGGCGTTCCAGCCGACAGCTTTTCCGTGTTCAAACGCGCTGTCAAAGTCATCATCCATTTCCATCGCAGCGGGCACAGATACCGGCGATGGAGGGGCGGTGTAGAGCGGCCTCGCATCTAATGATTCAGGTTTGATTTTGGCGTACATATTTCCTCCGCCATAAATTTCCCACGTCCACGCCACAGGTTCCGCTTCGAGCGATGCCAGCGCGATACGCGCCAGCTCCAGTTCAATTGACCATGTGCGCTCTTTGAGGGGCTCTAACTCTCCAGCCAGCATCATCTCTGCAAACTCAATACGCGCGTGCGCAGAAGCGATAAGCTGTTCTTTGGTGAAGGTGATCATGATGCCTCTCATTTACCGGCTGCTGCCAGAGCAGACTTAGACTCATCAATATTCCACTGCGCATCACCGCAGCACAGAATCCCGTTTGATGCAGCGTGACCAAACGCTTCTGTATGTTCGATAAAGGCGTGTGCGCACTGGAGATGGTGTGAAAACTCAGCAATCCGCTTCTCTGCGGCTTCCAGCTCATCCAGCAGCGCCAGCACGGTGGCTGGGTCTGCCGTTGCGATGAATGTGGCGTCGTTATCGTTTCGCCACCGAGAGAGATTACCGGTATCCTCATGCCGAACGGCGGCGCGCTTGTTATCGGCC
>NZ_LNII01000172.1:0-71012 GCF_001463365.1 Enterobacter sp. 50793107
AATCGCGGGATCTGCCACTTCTTCACGTTGTTGAGGATTTTACCCAGAAACCGGTATGCAGCTTTGCTGTTACGACGGGAGGAGAGATAAAAATCGACAGTGCGGCCCCGGCTGTCGACGGCCCGGTGGATTTATACTCGCACTGATTAACAGATTAATTTTCCGTTTACTCCGACAGAAAGTTAAGTAGTAAAAATGTCTATAATTAAAAGGCGCCCTTCCTCACCAGTTGGACGCCTTTTGTGTATGCATCATCAGTAATCTGTAAACCCTGAAAGAAGTGTGATGGACACGTCGTCTTCTTCACGCGCAACCATCACCGGAACATCCTCCCAGCGTGCCACGTTTTCTCCCCACTTTTGCAGGTCAGCGCATGACAGATTGTGCCTCTGACATAACCTCAGAATGGTGTCATTCGAATACCAGTCTATGCGGGACAGGTGTTCACGGATCACCCATTCATCCCACGGCCGGCCGTCAAATGCAGGTTCACGCCGCCGCCATTCCGGATTGTTAATGACCAGATAATCTCCAACATAAATACGGTCGGTCAGCTGATATATATCAACGAAGCCAACCTCACTGTCAGGGATCACCTCCAGGAAGAGATAACCCGCTACAGGGTGTACCGCGCCCAGAAGCACCATAGGCTGAGTCACCATGTTATTCCCCCTGTTCGTCTTCAGCGGGCCGCCAGGCCCGCTGCCCTTTATAACCCAGCAGGGCTTCACACATCAGATCGGTTATACGCGCAATCGCGTAATCCGCACTGTCAGCCCGCAGGGAAATCACGGCCGTTTCCCCCCGGTGCGCGGCGTTCCAGAATCCGGGCAGCAGCGCCTGGAACCGGGCCCGGTCATCCCCCTCCGACAGCAGGGCTGCATCCGGCAGCCGTTCGCGGATCACATCTTCACCGGCCTGACGCAGGATATCGTCACGACTCCAGATGCACAGCGTTGCCGGTCCGCTGCGCATGAGGATAGTAGCGGCGTCAGCCATACTCAGAGTATCCAGCTTCAGCATCTCCATGCCCGGCCGACGCAGCACGAATCCAATCGGCCGCCGGTACTTGCCCAGCTGCAGCAGATCGTCGTCCGTAAGCAGCTCCAGGCCACGCTGCAGGACAAGATGCAGTACTTCAGCCTCTTTAATCGGCCGCAGCAGTCCATGCATCGTGTTCGCTTTGACGGTCAGCGCCTCAATGCGATTCCAGAGCTCATCATTTATATGTTTGGTGGCCACCGGAATGCTCCCCGCCAAAATAAAACCGTTTTCCATCCGCCGCTTTGCCCAGGCATACCGTGTGACCCGTGGTTATCTGGCCGGCATCCATCATGAACGGCGCGCCCGGACCGCGAAACACGCCCGGATCGACGGCGGCAGGTTCGCCGGCAACGACCGGCCGGACCATGCCCATATCGTAACTGTCCGGCAGGTTATCCGGCAGGCAGGCCTGCGTGTAGTCATCCGCGACTTTCTGCGCCTCTTCCTGCGTGGGGTAACGACCCAGCACGCCGGTGATCTCTTTTTTCAGTCCGAAGCCGTAGCCGCGAACCTTGTACGCTTCATATTCCATCCCGTTCACTCCGTTTGTCGTTGTTTACCGAATGACCACACTCTAATAAATTAGTCTTCACCGGTAAATTATAAATATTTAGATTCAGCACTAAAAGCTAATTCAATGAAGCGACATACCAGTAATCATCACGCTGCGTGACGACCGCACGATTTACCCCGCCGGATGATTCGCCCCCTTATCTTTTCACCCTGTGACTTTTACGCCTGCAACCACCGGAAAATACCTTTTCGCCGGCGCCGCTATTGCGGAAAAAACGTAAATACCGGAAAAAACGAAATCAACAGGGAGAGGAAGGCAGGGGAACGGTCGCGCGGCTGCCGGCGCGGACACCATATCTTGTGCCGTTCCCGGCTGACGGAGCCACTACATATAGCGTTATCCACAGAAACGGTGGATAAGTGGCGGTGCTGCGTAGAATACCGCTAAACCGCAACGGTGAAAAAATGTGGTCCTGCCCGCAAAAGTGCGGTACAAATGGCTGTACATTATGTAAAGCCAGATGACTGTACAAAAAGGAAGGAGCATGACCGGGTTGTTTGAACGTAAAAAACGGGCCAAAAACGCCCAGCTGACCGTGCGTCTCGATGAGCAGCTGAAGAAACGCGCCGAACTGCGTCTGGAGGCAATGGGGATGACCGCCACGGAAGCGGTGGAGCAGCTTTACCGCTTCATCGCCGATCACGGCCGGATGCCCGTCACGGAGCGTATCGTCACATTTGACATCCTGTCACAGCGCGGCCGCGCCATCGCCCTCAATCCCGCCGACGCTGTGACCGAAAACTCCCGGCGGTTTCTGCAGTCGCTGGGAGCTATGGAAGTGGTCTGCTGCGATCCCGCTGCATTTGAAAAGGCGGTGCTTGAATATTTCAGCCTGTATGTGCCCGACCAGGCTGCCTGTTTACTGGCCGGTGTACTGAACGTCACGTTCATGGTTAATGCCGCCAGTCGCGTGAAAGATGACTGGCATGACAGGCTGCTGTCCCTGTTACAGCGCGACTTTGATTTCAGCGAAGAACAGTCAGTGACGTTCATTAACAGCATCGTGGACAGCGAACATGTCGATCCTGCCATCGTCAGTCGAAATAATACGGCCTGGCGGAGCGGAAAAAGCACCGGTTCCGGCGCCGGCGAATCGCCAGAGCCGGGAGCCCCGGAATGAACAGACGCCTCCACCTCATCACCACCTGTACCCGGCGCAAGGCGGGCCGCGTGGAGGATACCGTTTTTCCGGGCGACGCTTCCCTTGATGACGCCTTTGACGGCTGGTACAGGCTGATCGCCCAGGCCGCCCGCCGTCCTGGCAGGTTGCAGGAAACGGGAGAGCTTTACCGGGGCGCACACTGGCTGCGTGCCCGCGGTATCGCGGCGCGGTGGCCGGGCATCGAGCTGTGGGCCATGTCGGCCGGTCTGGGGCTGCGCCACCATACCGATCCGGCGGTCGCGTATGAGGCAACGTTTCACGCCATGCCCTTCGCGCCGGCGACCGTCTGGGGCTCACTGACGGCACGGCCCCCGCTGGCGGGCCGCTGCGCCTCCCTGGCTGAGCTGATGCAACGCTGCCCGGACGATCGCTTTGTGATCGCCGGTTCACCCGTGTATATCAGCGCGGCTGAGCAGGATATTCTGGCCGGCGTGCCGGCACTGCATGATGCGGCCGCTCAGCTGATTATCGTGACCTCACAGGGCTATCGTGGTCCGCTGCAGCCGTTTCTGAAAAGAAGCCGCGCGGACATGATGGCGACCCTGAAATCGAACATGACGTGCCTGAATATTGCCTGCGCCGGCGCCCTGATTGACGCCATGATGCAGGCAGACGCCCGGCAGGCGGCGACCATTTAATACAGACAGAGACTGGCGCTACCGTCGCCAGAAGGGGGTTTTACATGTTCAGCATCATTTACCACGCCGGCGCAGCCGTCCTTTTCCTGGTCATGAGCCTGGCGGCCGGCGCCGGCCTCCTGCTTCATGGCCATGAATATACGACAGGTCATTTCTGGAACATGACGGGGCTGTGCATTGTGTCAACTCTCGTCTGGATCTGGGCTGTAGCTCAGGCAAAAGAAGCCTGGTACATTTCACGAAACATCAAAAAAGGACTCTGACCATGAAAGATGAAATTCGCCACGAAAAACCCGTTGAAGTGAATATACAGCTGACACACAGAGAAGCGCAGGCTCTGGCGCAACTGGTTAAGCGTCTGGGATTCAGTGACTGCCGCGGCCTGGCGACGTCAGATATTGAGGCATATCTGATGATGGATGGAATCAACCAGATCATGAAAGCACTGGCTGAAGAGGGCTATGCACCGCGATAAGGGGCCGGGACTATCTGGAATTAGCCGAAAATACGACCCTATCTCGCGGGCAGTAAGGAGAGGTTTTAATGTTATACATGGGTTTGTGCAGCTTTATGATGTTCATGGCGTTAAGTGAGATGATCCGCACGATGACGGCCATTGGCAATGGCAGTTTCGCCGGCAACCGCTTCATACCGCTCGCCTTAGTTCTGTTGACACTGGCGCTGGCATCGCCTTTCTTTGCCACATTTTATACACTGAGCCGGCCTGTTTCGATGGATGCACTCTCCAGCCTGTCCGTTGGTGCGCAGTGGGCAGGTATCGCCGCCGCTATTCTGCTGTGCATTCTGTATGGTTATCGTGCCTGGAAAAACGGCCGTTTCTGGTATACCGGTGCGGCCATTGCCTCAGTGGTGATTGCCGTTATTTTTGCCAACAGCCTGCTTTTCGTGTCCAGGCCCGATGCCGGCATCGTGGCCACTTTTGTGCTGAACAACGATGACAGTAATGACGTGGAGTGCGACCGTTCGGTACTGCTGGTTCATTACAACAAGGGAACCCCTACGGAGTGGCGCTGCCCGACCGGTATCATGTTCATGTCTGATGCGTCAAAACCCTTTCTTCCCTGGCCGGATTATCACGGCGGGCGGAGTCAGCATCTGACGACAGCACTGGATCAGATCACAGACAGCGCCATGCGCCTTGACCTAAGCCAGAAACCATAATTCTCCCGACACCAGGGAAAACAAGCCGCCGTCAAGAGCGGCATTTTCTTTTTCGGACTTCTGATTTCCCGTTATGAACACAATATTATTGATGTCTCACATCAATTAGGTTACTTTGTCATTAATTCCTTAATGATGTGACACATGAATAAGATGCAAAGTAAAGCCCCCTCGATGCGGCTCTCCGGTGTGCAAAAAGACGTATTGTTTGTTCTGTATGGTCTGGCAGAACGTCAGCTGGCGGGCCCGTTCCCGGCGATGCAGCTTTTCAGCATCCTCAATAAGGGACGCCTCCAGCCCGTTGCCGATACCAATTTTCGTCGTTCCTGCCATACGCTGAACCGTCACGGCCTGCTCAGCAAATACCGGGATAATCAGTCACTGACGCTCGCGTTTGGGCTGACAGAGGCAGGCCTGGAGATCGCCAGAGAGGTTTATCACAAACGCCTGACGGAGATGGAATAACCATGAAGAATGATGAGCTGGCCACACGACGCGCAGAGGCGATAGCCGGCGATCGGTGCTTCACGAAAGGGCGCCTGCGCGATGAATTCAGAATGAAGCCAGCTCCCGGTGCTGAGCCGGTGAAATGGTACAAAAGCGCCTATGGCGGCAAGTACGCCGTATACCGCATTGCAGACTGTGTTCCGATGCGGGAAAAACGTCCGCCGACCGAGAAGCAGCAGCAGGCCGGCCTGCGTCTTTCCGTCCTGTCCCGGCTTAACAGCACCAGTGGCCGGATGGCACGGCGGGCACACGACTGGCTGAGTCTGGCGCCGCTCTTTCTGGATACCGAAACGACGGGGCTGGGTAATACCGCGGAAGCGCTGGAAATCGGCCTGACCGATGCGGCCGGCCGGGTGATATTTGAAACCCGCCTGAAGCCGACGGTCGCCATCGAGGCGCAGGCCGCTGCCGTGCATGGTATCGATGAGCCGGCACTCAGCGGCGCACCATCCTGGCCAGATGTGGCACTGCAGCTGCGCCACGCCATCGGGGCCCGGCCAGTGATTATCTTTAACGCCCCCTTTGATACCCGCATTCTGAAACAGACGGCCGCCGCACATGGCGATCCGGCCGACTGGCTGGGAGAACTGACAGTGTATTGCGCGATGGAGCTGGCTGCAGGGTATTTTGGGGCCACCAATCGCTATGGCACCATTTCGCTGGCCAGCGCGGCCAGTCAGGCAGCATTGACCTGGGAAGGGGAGGCACACTCGGCGATCGCCGATGCACGGATGACGGCCGGGGTGGTGAACGCCATTGCCGCATACCATCTGGCATTGCTGCAGGAGCAGGAACGGCTGCAGGCCTGACAGACTGGCCTGCACATCGCTGTTATCGCATAAACGCCGCGGGAATATCCTTCCACTGCGTGGTGTAGGCCGGGGACAACATTTCACGGCGCATGGCATATTCCGGATCAATACCTTCTCCGGCGAAGAAGACCCTTGACCTTCCTTCCCTGTTTATTTTGTCGATGGTGGCCATCAGTTTTTCGCTCCCCGGCCGCACTGCAGCCGGCGCAAACAGATCCAGCTGGGTTTCATATCCCTGCAGATCGCTGAGCATCACGCCGGCTTTTGCATACCGCACGCCCTCACGCCAGATACGCGACAGCCCCAGCTGCGCCGCGGCGATGATGTCGCGTGTATCCTGGCTTGGCACGGGAAGCACTTCCGTAGCCTGGTTACTGTAGGGCACACCGCCGGCGTCATAAGCACTGCTGCGGATAAAGACCGTTACCACCTTCGCCAGGCGGTTTTCCTGGCGCAACTTTTCCCCTGCTCGTGTGGCATATTTAGTCACCGCCTGCTGCATCTGCGCCAGTTGCGTGACCCGCGCTCCAAACGAACGGGATACAACAAGCTGCTGTTTCGCGCCGGTGCCTTCCTCCAGGGCAAAGCAGGCCTCGCCACGCAGCTCACGAATGGTCCTTTCCAGCGTCACACCGTACAGCCGGCGTGCAAGACGGATATCCATCTCTGCGAGCGCCAGCGCCGTTTTGATCCCCATTGCCGCCAACCCTTTTTCGGTACGATGGCCAACGCCCCACACATCGCCGGCCGCCACCAGGCTCATCAGCTTTTTCAGTCTTACAGGATCACTGAGCGCCACAACCCCCCCGGTGGCAGGCCACGTCTTTGCGGCATGGTTGCACAGCTTGGCCAGCGTCTTCGTTGGCGCGACGCCGACTCCACAGGTGAGCGTTGTCTGGCGCAGCACTTCAGCCCGCAAAAGCTGGCCAAACGCCTGCGGCGTCATCACGCCCTCCATATGAGAGGCATCCGCAAAGAGCTCATCAATTGAGTAAACAAATGTCCGCGGCGCCAGACTCTCCACCACGGTTGCAAATCTGGCGGAGAATGAGGCGTAAAGGGTGTAGTTGGAACTGAATACGGCAACGTTATGCTGTTCCAGCAGGCGGCGGCAGCGGAAATAGGGCTCCCCGCGGCGCACGCCCAGCGCTTTCGCCGCGCGATTGACCGCAACAAGCGCCCCGTCGTTGTTGCTGAGAACGACCACAGGGCGACCTCGTAAATCAGGGCGGAACGCTTCTTCGCAGCTGCAGTACATCGAATTGACATCGATTAAGGCGTACACGGGCGGTGTCTCATGACAGTGAACGTAACCACACCCCATATCTGCAGCGCCTCCGGATCAAACCTGATTGGTGGAAAAGCCGGATTCAGCGGCATCAGGCAGGGGTAAGGGCGGAGCTGCAGCTGCTTGACCGTAAATTCATTATCGATGCTGGCAATCACGATGCTGCCGTGCCGGGGTTCTTCTGCCCGATCGACGACCAGCACATCGCCATCATGAATGCGCGCATCACGCATGGAATCGCCGGACACACGCAAGAAGTACGTCGCGGCCGGATGCCGCACACAGTAATCATGCAGGTTAAGTTCATTGGCCTCATAGCCTGCTGCCGGGCTGGGAAAGCCGGCCGCAACGGGTTCGGCAAAAAAAGGGAGTGCGTCGCCTTCCACTGAAGGCCGGGGATAAACGAGAGCCAGCGCCATAATTTAGCCTCCTACAACTGTTTATACATACAGTATATTGCAGGCTTCAGGAAACTGGCAATGCCGGCATACTGCGTGCCGGCACGCGGAGGGGGTCAGGTCAGAATGATGGCCAGACGGCCAGGAGCGTCGTCCGTGATAGATTTACACTTTCAGCCCAACAGTAAACCCAGCGCGGTAGCTTCCATATGCAGCAATACCGACAGCAGCAGGCCGCCACTTCTTATCCGGGCAGCTGATGTAATCAGCCCCACCAGGAACATTTCTGCCAGGGTCAGCAGGTTCTGATACTGCATATGCACGGCGGCAAACAGCAAAGACGTTATCAGCGCGCCCAGCCACATCGTCCAGTTGTACCTCGAACGGAAGACGTTCAGCATGACACCACGGAACAGGATTTCCTCATTCAGCGGGGCAAGGATAAAGACGGCCAGCAACGTCAGGATCACATCGGGTATAGACTTATCGGCAAAAAGTTTCGTCATAAATGGCTCTGCGGGCAGGTCCAGCACTTTACCCAGCAGAAATTCACCGACATACACCACGGCCATCGCGCCAACCAGCCACAGTGCGCCAACGTTGCGCAGCTGGCCAACGACCGGTAGCGGAGCAACCCAGCGGCGGTATACCAGGAAAACACACAGCAGGTACACCAGTACAGCACCATGACTGAAGAACAGCGTATTTTTCCCCAGCCCATAGAGCAGAACAGCCTGCCCCATGACAAACATGGCCCCCCAGGCAATGGCCCAGGCTGCCAGCAGAACCAGCATAAACTGCAGATATTTATTACGTGACTGAATCATTTTATCCCCTGTAAATTTTTAAACAGAATCGGCTTGACACTCAGGCCGGTTTTCAGACTTAATTTAAATGATACAGAAAATGATTACCGTTTTTTTTAATGGAGAAAGTGAAATGAAATCCAACACGAAGATTGCTCTTATTCTGACTGCATCCGTAATCAGTTGCAGTGCCTTTGCTCAGAGCGTATCCGCACCGAAAACCGATTCTTTACTGAGCAGCATTCTGGGTGAGCAGGTACAGACAAACCAACATCTTGTACAACTGCTGGCAAAGGATCAGGATGCCGGTATTACACTGACCCCGGAACAAAAGAAAACCTCTTGCCTGTATGAAAGTCATTACTACAGCAGTGGCGCACCACTTACCGTCGGAAAAGAAACACTCCGCTGCACGCTGAGTGGCGAAATCCCGACATGGGAAAATGCGAACGAGGGCAATATTGTCTCTGTCGAAGGCAAATAAAATCCCTCTGACAGCCTCTCAATTATCCGCACCAAAATGATTTAAAAAAATCTCCTTTTGATGGTATATTTTTTACTCGAAATAGAAATCATTAGGAGATTGTTATGGTTGATGCCCCGCCCTCAATCCCGCTGCCAACCTGCATGGTTGAAGCAGCACAGATTTATCACATTCCTCTCCGTGGATTCCTCGCCTTGTGGCTGACTGAAGGCGGAAAACCGGGAATGAAAAATAAAAACAAAAACGGCACTTACGATTACGGCGCATTCCAGATAAACACCATCTGGGCGAATAAGCTGGCGTCCGATTTTGGCGTAAAAGCGGAGCAGCTGCAGCATGACTTCTGCGCCTCTGCAATGGCCAGTGCCTACATCCTCAAATACAACATCATTCTCGAAGGGGGGGATTTCTGGCAGGGTGTCGGCCGCTATCACTCCAACACGCCGGCGCGTAAGGCCTGGTATATCGGGAAGGTTTACCAAAATTCTCTGAGGTTCTGATGCAAAACCAGCCACAACGGAAAGGAGGAGGGGATGATGGCCTGATGATTATCGGGGCCCTGCTCATCATGATCACAGTGATGTGGTTTGGCTTTCGTGATTATGTGATTTACGGAGCCTGTCGCCTGCTTTACTGGATCTACGGTGTACTGCCGGACGCCATTACACCGGGTAATGCTGCCGAGCGCCGGGACATGCTGCTGTCGGCGGCGCGGTATAACCACCAGGTTTCGCTGTGGGACTTTATCAGCGTGATGAACGACACGGCCAGCGTGCTCTTTCCCCTGTTCATTTTAATCATCGGGCTGTTCGTCTGGGTTATCTCACGCAATCCTTACTACCGTCTGACCCGTAAACTGACCATCCGGAACCTGCCCTGGGTGATGGTAAAAAACTATCCGGGGATCGCCCATATCCTCGCCCGGTTTGGCCACCTCGATCAGCTGCTGCTGAATGAAGATCCGGAAGAAGCACGCAGCGCGCAGTCACCCGTTGAGTTTGCCCAGGAACATAACCTGATTGATACCGCTAAACGCCGCCTCCGTAAAAAAGCCGCACATAAGGTCTTCCTGTCACAGGTAAACCTGGCTCCCGAAGGGGCGGCCCTTTCCCTGGCGCCCTGGGAAAAAGCACTCGCTGCCTCGTTTGTACATCTGCGGTTTATGGGCGACCGGCCAACGGCTAAATCCATTATCGACGATCTCAACCGTTCCTGCCTGCGGACTAAAGACGGCTTCCCTGATTATTCGCTGGCCGCCGGGCTCTGGACCGTCGCCAGCCAGTGCGAAGCGTTCAGAGAATTTGCAAAGGGGCGCCGCAGCTCCCGTTCGCTACTCTACGCGCTGTTCGATGATGACCTGCAGCTGCCATCCGCAAATTTCCGGTGGCTGAAAGGCGTGGACCGCACGTTATGGTATGCACTTTCAAGCGCCGGCCGCGGGAAGTTCTTCATTGAAGGAGGTGGCGTTATTGCCTGGAGTCAGTGCGAAAGTTACCGGCTGACGCTCGATGAAGAAAAGGCGGCGAAATTCCCGCCGACCGTGCGGGCGGCCGTGCTGGGCCTTGAGCTGGATCTGCTCCATTACCGCCATATTGACCGCCGCGATCCCGCCATTCCGGTCGCTCACTGGCAGGAAGACGTTATACCGCCATTTGCATTTGAATCTGACGCTGAAGCGGAAGACGAGCCGGCTACGCCGCCTGCAGCTCCGCACGACACCCCGAACAACAGTCTGCGACTGACAGACGATGAACCGACACCGGCTAAACCTCAGCCGGCAACCCGTCCCGATCACCTGGAACTCTAAGCGAGGAAGTATGAAACTCACCGTAAAAACCGATCGCAACACACTTTATCTTTCCGCTGACGGAAACTACCAGGAACAAGCCCTGCATTCCTTCCCCCTGTCAGCCTGTCATTTTGGGCTTGGCCATGATGCCGGCAGCGGTCACATCCTGACGCACAATACGTTTTCTGGTGAAGCGGTGCAGCTGTTCCGCTTTGAAAACGAATATCAGGCCATCGAGGCGCTGAACAATATCCGTAAAAAGCTGAAACAGCAGCGCGGACTCAATGCCGTGCGCCGGCTGTCTAACTTTATTTTCTGGCCAGTCGCCGCGCTGGGCTTTATCGTCTCCATCAACGGCGCGTTGATGAATATGCATCAACCGGCACAGCCACTGCAGGCAAACTCGTATGCTCCCGCGCCGGGTCTGCAGCAGCCTGCCACTGCGCCGGAGCAGCTGCAGGTTCAGGCAGCACCTGAAGCCCCTAAAAAACTGGCTGATAACGACTTGCTGTCACTGAAAGATGCCGTCACCAGCGGACGCTTTACGATCTCGCTTTCAACCGGACATAAACACACCCTGTATGTGTTTTCCGACCCGATGTGCCCGCACTGCCGCGCGCTGGAGCCCCGACTGCAGGAACTGAGCAAACGCTATAACGTCGAGATTTTCCCCGTGTCCGTTTATGGCGACCTGCGCTCGATGGTCCGCGCCGCTCCAGTACTCGATACCGGGAAAGATACCCGACTGAAAAGCTGGGAAGACACGATTAACATGGGATACACCACCATGAACCCGAAGATTGACGATCCGAAAACAGCCCCGGATACCACCGGCGCCCGCCTGGTTGACGCGAATAATATGGCATTTGCGAAATTCGGGTTTATCGGCACCCCGTCCATCGTTGCCGATTCGGGTGATGTGATCCCGGTTTCCGTCGTCAAAGACGATGCCCGCCTGCAGCAGGCAATAGGAGAATAACCCGGAGCCGCTATGCAACAGGAATCTGTAGACAGTAAAAAAGTCATCCGCCCGGATGGTTCGTTCATGGAGTGGTTCCTCACTCCGAACGTACAGTTTGGCCTGCTGGCCATACTGACCGTGCTGGGTCTGTTTCTCCCCTTTACCATGCTGCTGAGCATCCTCATCCTTCCGCCGCTGATGGTGGCATTCACGGATCGCAAATTCCGGCCACCGCTGCGAATGCCGAAAGACTGCGAAATGTTCGACGACACCCTGACCACGGAAACCCAGGCGGAATACCGTCTGGGGCCCATTCGCATCCCGCATAAGGTCCGGGAGCGGAAGAAAGCGAAGGGAATTTTATATGTCGGGTATGAGCGGGGACGCCTGTTCGGCCGCGAGCTGTGGCTGAACATGACGGACCTGCTGCGCCACATGGTATTTTTTGGTACCACCGGGTCGGGTAAAACCGAAACCTTCTATGGGTTTATCGTTAACTTCCTGCTGTGGTGCCGTGGCTACTGCCTCTCAGACGGTAAAGCAGATAACAAGCTGGCCTTCGCCACCTGGTCGCTGGCGCGCCGTTTCGGCCGTGAGGATGATTATTACGTCCTCAACCTGCTGACCGGTAGTATCGACAGGTTCGTGAACCTGGTGAAGCAGGAAAGCATCCCCGCGCAATCCAACTCAGTCAATCTCTTCAGCGTTGCCCCGCCGACCTTCATCATCCAGTTGATGGAATCCATGCTCCCCCAGGTGGGCGGGGATTCGGCACAGTGGCAGGATACGGCAAAGGCCATGATGTCGGCGCTGATCAATGCCCTGTGTTATAAGCGCGCCCGCGGCGAACTGCTTTTGTCACAGCGCACCATTCAGAAAAACATGTCGCTGCCGGCAATGGCCGCGCTGTACGTTGAGGCAAAGAAAAACGGCTGGCACAGCGAGGGTTACGCCGCGCTGGAAAGTTATCTGGAAAATACACCAGGCTTCCTGCTGGCCAACGCGGAATACCCGGAAACGTGGGAAGCCCGCGCCTTCGAACAGCATAACTACATGAGCCGTCAGTTTCTGAAGACGCTCTCCCTGTTCAATGAAACCTATGGCCATGTTTTTCCGGAAGACAGCGGCGATATCCGGATGGACGATATTTTCCACAATGACCGTATTCTCATCGTCATGATCCCGTCTCTGGAGCTGTCACGCGGTGAAGCGGCCACGCTTGGTCGTTTATATGTGACGCTGCAGCGAATGACCATCAGTAAGGACCTGGGCTACCAGCTGGAAGGGAAAAAAGAGGAAGTCCTGCTCACTCACGCGCTGAATAATCAGGCGCCATACGGGCTGATTTATGACGAGCTGGGCCAGTATTTCACCAGTGGTATGGATACGCTGAGTGCGCAGATGCGTTCACTGGAAAAAATGGGCGTATTTTCCTCCCAGGATCACCCGTCGCTCGCCCGCGGCGCGAACGGCGAGGTGGATTCGCTGATCGCCAATACCCGCGTGAAGTATTTTGAGTCGATTGAAGACCGGAAAACCTTTGAAATACTGCGCGAAACCGTCGGCCAGGACTATTATTCCGAGCTTTCCGGGCAGGAAGCGGAACACGGCACGTTTTCCAAAACGGTCCGGGAAGGGGATCTGTACCAAATCCGTGAAAAGGACCGCGTGAACATTCGTGAGCTGCGTAAGCAGACCGAAGGTCAGGGGGTAATTTCTTTCCAGGATGCCCTGGTACGCAGCGCCGCGTTTTACATTCCGGACAATGAGAAGTTTTCCAGCGAACTGCCGATGCGGATAAACCGCTTTATCGAGGTATTGCCGCCATCGCCGGCAACGCTGTACAGCATTTATCCGGAACGCAAGGATGATGAACTGGCGGAAACTAACCCGGATGCAATGCGCTTCCCGCCGATCAAGCTGTTCGGTTACGACAAAGCGGCCAACAGCCTGCTGGAAAAAATTGAGGTCTTCTACGAGCTGCAGTGTGGCGCAATTTCACCGGAAGAAATGTCGGTGTGCCTGTTTGAACTGTTCGCTGAATGGCTTGATGGAACAGAAACGGACGACGTGCTTTACCACCAGGAAGACGATCTGTTTCCGATGATCGAGATGTAACCCTGAACGCCATCGTTGTTAGAACGCTGGCGTTTTCCGTTCTCCCCTTGCCAGCGTCAGCGATTCCTGTAAGTGCAGAGAGAATGTAGTCGCTATATGTTAATGTTTGGTCGGTGGTAAGACATCGTTTAGAAATCATAAATCATTACGAGGTATTCAAATGAATAGTGTTCCGGTCGAGAAAAGACAACAAGTACCCGGTATAACGAAATGTACGTGGGAAGGGATGCCCGTTATGGTGATCGATGTCGGTTATGCCGGAAAAAGTATTATTGAGTGCTTGAAGGATATACCGCAGGAAAAGATAGACGTTGTGGGAATCAATCCTTTTGATCGGCCGCTAAACAGCTTGTAATCTGAGAGTTTGCATTAAAAGGCGGGGAGTGGTCCCCCCGCCTTTAGTTACGTTTCCGGTCAGTCAAAATACTGCCGGATCAGCTCCAGGACCGCTATCACAGCGTTAGACACTGCAACAACCGCCCGCAGAACGACGATTAACAAGTTAATCATCCGTTTGCTCCATACAGAGCAGGAACACCGCTGATCGCCCTTACGTTGCCTGTCACAGCGGCTACCTCAACGTCAATAGTTTAGGTGTTCCCGCTCCAGCCTGGGCATTGAAACAGCACCACCTGTTTTTCAACCAGGACTTTAATCCGTTCCTACCGCATATGCGGGAAGCAGGAGAAAGAACACCAACAGATTGACCCGCGCAGTATACCCTATTTCGTGCTGTTTGCATTTACTGCACTCATGGCGTAATATTTAACCGTCAATAGTTTAGGTGTTCCCGCTCCAGTCTGGGGCAAAACAAAAAGCCCGATCTCACCAGTCGGGTTTTTTTGTGCCTCCATTCTGGCAGAAATCGCATTTCCTCAAATAAGCGCCTAAAACGCTCTCTGTGGCCTTCACTGCAAAAAGAGCAACATTCCCCTGTCTTCACCCTGTTTAACGCGCCTGCGAGCGGCTGAAGTGGATAACCGCGGCTAAATGGGGGGGTAAGCGGGAACCCCAGAAAATTCCGCCATTCCGCATTGTGGAATTTTTTGGGGGGGTGGTCCGCGGCATGACGACCCGCCAAAGGCTACCGCATCTATCTGAGGCGCTGTGGCGCGACGCTGAAACCCCGGGGAATTCCGCTACTCCAGTTCCAGGTCCGCAATAGTTCGTCCAGGTCGGGTGGCGTACGCCGGAAACGCCGATTTTTCCGCAACCGTTTCTGCGTTGTCGGCAAGGTGGTCTCAGAGAGCGCTCAAGAAGCGGTTTTTCTCGTATGTTTAGCTACGGTGGCCTAGGAGCCTGCGCGGCAGAAGCCAAATCGGCGGAAGATCGAGGACGATACGGGGATGGCTGCCAGTTACCTTCCTTACCGACCCGACCAATCCTATCTGCTGCCCCCTTCTCTGGGAGAGTGGCTACCTGAAGGGCATCTTGCCTACTTCATCAGCGAGACTGTCGATACGCTGGACTTGAGCGCATTCCACGCCCGGTATGCCGGCGGTGGTCCGGGCAATCAGCCGTTTCATCCGGCGATGATGGTCAAAGTGCTGATCTATGGTTACGCGAGCGGCGTCTTCTCTTCGCGCAAACTAGCCAGGAAGCTGTACGAGGATGTCGCGTTGCGTGTGCTGGCCGCTGGAAACTTCCCGGCCCACCGCACGCTGAGTGACTTCCGTGCCCTACACCTGACCGAGCTTGAGAATTTGTTCGTTCAGGTGGTGCAACTGGCGCGCGAATGTGGGCTGGTGAAGCTTGGCACGATCGCGGTCGACGGTACCAAGGTAAAAGCCAACGCCAGCCGCCACAAGGCGATGAGCTATAAGCGCATGAAGCCGGCCGAGGACGAATTGCATTGCGAGATCAAGGCGCTGCTTGATCGCGCCAAGGCTACCGACGACCAGGAGCGTAACGAGCCGGAGCTGGACATTCCTGCCGAGATTTCTCGCCGCGAGAAGCGCCTGGAGGCGATCCAGGCGGCAAAGGCGCGCCTGGAAGCGCGCCAGCGTGAAGCGGACCAGGCCCGGGGGCGCAGCGAAGACGATGGCCGCCGGCCTCGCCATCCGGATGGCTCGGACAAGGGCGGTGGCTCGTACAAACGCGAGTTTGGTGTGCCGGATGACCGTGATCAGGAAAGCTTCACCGATCCGGACAGCCGGATCATGAAACACGCCGGTGGTGGCTCCGAGCAGAGCTACAACGGGTACACAGCGGTCGATGCCGAGCACCAGATCATCGTGGCGGCGGAGTTGACCAACTGCGCCGCGGACAGTCAGGCGCTGCTGGGCATGCTGGCAGCAGTTCAGGCCAACACCGGAGAAATGCCGGCCCAGACGCTGGCGGATGCGGGATTCCGTAGTGAGGCTGTTCTGGCAAAGGTCGCCGATCACCACGGCGATGTCATCGTTGCCCTCGGCCGCGAGGGACGTGAAGATGCCAAGGTCAATGCCAAGACCCATCCGCATACGGCGGCGATTGCGGCGAAATTGAAAACGGAGCAAGGCGATGCAGCTTACCGCCGGCGCAAGTCGATCGTGGAGGCTCCGAATGGTTGGATCAAGGCGGTGATGGGATTGCGTCAGTTCAGCATGAGGGGCCTGGACAAGGTGCAAGCCGAGTGGAAGCTCGTCTGCATGGCGCTAAATCTGAGGCGAATGGCGTATCTGTGAGGGCGAAGGTTAAATGGGGCGGCTCAAATGCACCCCAGTCGTCATAACACGCCGCGCGCCGCAAGATTGGTATCCTTGGCGCCGACGCCTTGCCAATTGCAGAGAGCGCCGCCGCCATCGTCAGTGCTCTACAGAAAACCGGTCACACGGCTCTGCCGCGCAGACTCCTAGCCTAAATGTGACAGTGGTTGGTAATCCATGCCGCCCGCAAGGGCGGCGGTGGTGGGCCAATAGATGATTTTCAGAGCCTTACTGCCCGTTGACGCCCAATCCCTCGAGCGCGAGTCTAGCCGCAGCGGCGATGACGGCCTCGCTGTGCTTGTCATCCTTGTTAGGCGCCCGGGTGTAGACGGCCAACACAATAGGTGCGCGCCCAGTGGGCCAGACGACGGCATAGTCATTTGCCGTGCCATACACTCCGCAGGTTCCGGTTTTGTCTCCGACTGCCCAGTCTGCCGGCACCGCCGCGCGGATGCGGTGGTTGCCGGTCGTGTTTCCCTTTAGCCAATCAACAAACTGCTGCCGCTGCGGCGCAGCCAGTGCAGAGCCCAGTGTCAGTTTTTGTAAGCTTTCCGTCACGGCGCGCGGCGATGAGGTATCGCGCGCATCGCCTGGGATGGCGGAGTTCAGCTCCAGCTCCCAGCGGTCCAGACGGAACGTGGTATCGCCGATAGAGCGCATGAAGGCCGTCAGCCCGGCCGGGCCGCCCAACTCCTTCAGCAACAAATTGGCGGCGGCGTTATCACTGTATTGCACGGCGGCCGCGGACAGCTCCGCCACCGTCATGCCTGTTGTCAGATATTTTTCCGAGATGGGTGACCACGGAACCAGCGCATTTTTGCCGTAACGGATGGGTGTGTCCAGCAAGCCGGCCTGCTGCTGGCTGCGAGCCAGCACAGCGGCAGCAAGAAAGCCCTTGAATGAGCTGCACAGTGGGAAGCGCTCCTCAGCGCGGTAACTTACAGTTGCGCCTGAGCCGGTATCCATCGCGTACACACCGATGGAGCCGCCAAAGTCCTGTTCGAGTTTAGCGAATGGTTCCGCGACGAGGTTGGTCAGCGCGGTGGCAGAAAAGCCAGCCAGCGGCCATGAGAGACAAGACAGCAGAACTAGACGGCGATACAGTGACATCAACGATATTCCTTGTTTGAAGGTGGAGCTAGGTGTAGCGGCCGGATGTAATCAGGCCGCTACAGCTGGGATTATCACCGAGCTTGAAAAACGAATCAGGTCGGCGTTCATGGGTCGGCCACCTCGCCTGACCTCGGCATCCACGTTACGGACGGCCTCAGGAAGTCCTGGCCAAGCCCCGACTATTGGGGCGCGAAGATAGCACCGAGGGTACGCCGGTGTCAACACCAACTGAAAACTGACCCACTTTACCCCTGAATCACCAAAGTAATACTGACCCACCTGGATCATTCGGGTTTGGAATTTTTCCTGACCACTCCCGCCTTCCTCTTGTCCTTCAAGCGGTAGCTTTCGCCGCTCAGGGTCAGGATATGGGCATGGTGCAGCAGCCGATCCAGCATCGCGGCTGTCAGGGTGGTATCGCCGGCAAACGCGTCGGCCCACTGGCTGAACGGCAGGTTCGAGGTCAGGATCATCGCCCCTTTCTCATAGCGCTTCGCCACCACCTGAAAGAACAGGTTCGCTTCCTCGCGTCCGAAAGGCAGGTAGCCGATCTCATCGATCACCAGCAGCCGTGGACCGAGGATGGCGCGGTTGAAGTATTCCTTCAGCCGCCCTTGTCGCTGCGCCGTGCTCAGTTGCAGCATCAGGTCGGCTGCCGTGATGAAGCGTGTCTTGACCCCGGCTTGCGCGGCCTTGTAACCCAAGGCGATGGCGAGGTGGGTCTTGCCGATGCCAGAGGGTCCGATCAGCACCACGTTCTCGGCCCGTTCGACAAACGCCAGACTGCCCAGCTCCTGCACCAGTGCCTTGGGCACGCCGGGGTTGAAGCTGAAGTCATAGTCCTCCAGGGTCTTGATGCCCGGGAAGCAAGCCATCCGCGTCAGCAGTTCGCGGCTGCGCTGCTGGCGACACCCCGCTTCATGCCGCAACAGGTGTTCCAGGAAGTCGGTGAAGCTGAAGTCCTCGCGCACCGCCTGCTGCGCCAGGACGGGGTAATGCGTTGCCACCCGTTCGAGTTTGAGTTGCTGGCACAGGGCGTCGATCCGCTCATGCTGGAGGTTCATCGGCAGGCCTCCCCAATTGCGTCATAGACAGACAGTGGGTGCTGGAGAGATTCCAGTGGTACCGGGCGGAGACTGTTATCCAGCAGGGGGGCCTCGTCGCACCGCACACGGGATGGCAAGGGTTGCAGGTGTTCCCGCTCCTGCCGCCAACGGTCGATGGGGCGCTCGTTCAGGGTGGCGTGGACCCGCACATTCGCCTCGTCTGCCAACCAGTCACGGACGCGTCGGTTGGCAGCAGCACAATCGAGCAGCAGCCCCGTGCCCTTCATCCGGGTCAGCAACGGGTTGTAGAAGCTCTCGCGGAAGTAGCGATTGAAGCGCTCGACCTTGCCTTTGGTCTGGGCCCGATACGGGCGACACAGCCGGATCCGGAACCCCAGGTCATCGGCCAGTTGAAGCAAGCCGGGGTGAAAACGGTGCTTGCCGTCACCGTAGGCATCGCGTTCCAGCACCACGGTCTTCATGTTGTCGAACAACACCTCGCGGGGCACACCGCCCAGATAGTCAAAAGCCAGCAACAGGGAGTCCCGCACGGACTCGAAGGATTCGTCCGGTACGAAGGTGACAAACGTCATGCGGCTGTATCCCAGCGTGGCGACGAAGGCCGACATGGGGGATCTGGCCCGGCGCAAGACCACGAAATCAGCCTGCAACTGCCGTCCGGGCTCGGTCTCGAAACGGACGGCCGGACCTGCTTCGCGGCGGGCGGGCTTGAGCGTGGCGAGGAAGGCGCGCAATAACGAGAGACCGCCGCCATACCCTTGAGCGCGGATTTCCCGATTCAGGACGGTGGCAGGCAGCCAGATGGGGTGGGCCTGCTCGACCCGTTGCCGCAGATAAGATTCAAATGGCCCCAGTTTGGTGGGGCGTGGTTCACGGGGCTGGTATCGCGCTACCGACGGATCGCGGAGGTAGCGGCGCACGGTATTGCGCGAGACCCCCAACGTGCGGGCGATGTGCCGGATGGAGTGGCCCTGTCGGGCAAGAACTCTGATTTCCACGGTTTGCTCCTGGGTCAACATCGACGGCCTCGAAAAGGCCGCCAAACTAGCCCAGGTGGATCAGTTTTACTTCGCTGGGGTGGGTCAGTTTTACACTGCTGCTAACACGGAACCGCTGAAAATTCCGTCACTCCAGTTCCAGGCCTGCGACGATCGCATCGAGATCGATCGTCTTGCCGCTGCTTTGAAAGGTGTAGTGCCCGTTGAGCAGGATGTGCCGCCATGCCGCAGGCGAAATTTTTGTGATGAGTGCCAGCGCCTTGCTGTTGCCGGCCGCCTCGTACTTGGTCACCAGCCGCGACAAGATTGCCGAGTTGTAGAAAATGATCGTGTTGGCGATCAGCCGTGCGCACTGGTTGCTGATCTCGATTTCAATGTCGGTGCGACCGGTCAGTTCCTTCTTACCGCCGACCTGGGCAATGGCCGAGCGTAGCTGATGGTAGGACTCGAGGCGATTTTGCGAGCGGTGCACGTTGCGTTCCAGTTGCGGATCGCGCAGGTAGCGAAGCGTGTAGATGCTGCGGATGAGCTTGTCGAACTCGAAGATCGCGCGCCGCGTCGGGTTCGTCGTGGTGTAGGTGCACAGCTTGCGGATCAGCGTGCCCTGCGTCATTTCCTTCAGCCCGAGTGTGGCGACGATCCGGTCGATGTTCGGCTTCTCGCGATGGATGAGATCGCAGTCGATTTTCCCGACTGGCCGAATCAGGCACGCCTGATACTGTGCTGGATCGTCAGCGCAGTAGAGTTCTTTCAATTGCGCGTTGAGGTCGGTGAAGCGCGGCTCGAACCGCCGGCCAAACCAATGCAGGATGGCGAAGTTGGCCTTGTTGACGCTGTGCATGTCGCCGGTGATCGCGGTCGGCATGATGTCCGACGTGTTGCGATACCAGATGTCGAACACGTGGTGGGCCTCGTAGTCGTGCGCGCCGATCAGGTAGCCGTTGAGCGGGATGTGGTTGCACAGCAGCGTGTAGGCGACCACGCCCTTGCCGCGCCCGAAGTACTTGCGCGAATAGCGCGCCTTCACGGTCGGCCGTTCGACGCTGAATTTCTGCCCGTCGACGGCACCGTACAGCGTTTCGAGGTCGAACGAGTAGTATGGGAAGATCGGTAGCGTGGCGATGGCGTTGCTGATGCAGTCGTTGGCCGCGTGCAGCGTTGCCTGGCGCAGGTACTGCTGGTAGCCGCTATCCAGCACGTGGTACGGGATGTCGCTGGTGCGCGCCATGACGTGGTTGCCGTGGTTCATCGCTTGCGCGATGATGACCGCCATCAGGCTGTCAGCGTCGGCGACCTTCTTCGCGTAGCGCGGCTGCATGGGCGTGAACGCCGACAGAAACTTGCACTCGTCGTTGACGAAGCGAAACACGTCGGCCACGTCGCAGAACGGAAGCTTCTCGTAGAATGCCTTTTCGCGCGCTTTCTCATTCTCGCTCTTGGGCTTGCGCCAGGTCAGTTTCTGCGTGTCCTTGTTGTATTCGAGGTGCGTCAGCTTGCCCTGTTTCAGCTCGCGGTTGAACGCCAGCCACTGCGTGCGCAGTTCGGCAGTCAGCGCATCGAGTTGGGCATGGACGGGTTGCTGCAGGAAGGGGATCTCCATTTTTGCGAGCACATCGATCTTCCTGTCCATCTCAACCAGTTCATCTGAGAAGTGCCGGTGTTGCAGGCTGTCGTCGAGGTAGAGTTCACCCGATTGGAGACGCTTCCTGATCTGGCGGTACAGCCAGAACTCGTAGCGGTCAGCGTGCAGGCCGGTTGGTTTACCGTCGGCGTCGAAGGTCAGCAGGTACGGCCGCAAGCGTTTCGGAAGTGTCGCCGCGGGCCACTCGTCGAGTGGCCGTTGCGACAGCCGCTGCTGCTTGGCAAAAACACCTTTGGCCCAGGCCAGCGCGGCAAGCCATGGACTGTCTGGATTGGAGCCGGAGAGGTCGAGCGCAACGTACAGTGGACGAAGATGGCGGCGCATGCGGTCGGCCAGCCCGTCCACCGCCTGCCACTGCAAGGCCAGCTTGCTCGCCGGCTTCACGCTCATACGCTGCGCCGTGGTTTGCAGCGTATCGCGAGGCATGATCTTGTAGGCGCGCTGCCGCACCTCGCCGAAGGGCGTGGGATCGGCCACGCTATCATCAACGTAGAGTGACAGCAGGCGGCCTACCCGCGGCGTTTCCTGCTGACGGCGCACCTGCTCGTCGGCAAAGGATTGTTTGGCACCAGCGCTGCTTTCGTCCTCCAACTGCTTCATGTGGTACGCCATCGCATCGACCAGGTTGTCGGAGAGCTGCCGGTAGCGTACCCAGGCATAGCACAGCAGGTAGAGTTGGGTCTGATCGGCCTTCAGATTGCGCAGGTCGTGGACGGTGTAGAAGTTTGCCAGGCTCGCGTAGTACAGCAGGTTCTGCTGCGAGACGTCGAGTTTAGGCAGCAGTGTCTTGGCGATTGCGTGCAGCGGCTCCAGCGTGGCGCGCTTTTCGCGCTCGCGGACCATCTGGCGCCAGCCGAAATTCTTGGCGTCCTGCTTGAGCGCCGCCAGTTGCGACAGGGTGTCATCACGGACCAGAAGCTGGCTCAGCGCGGCCTTGGCAGATTCGTCCAACGCTTGCTCCAGCAGATTGCCCAGGCGCCGGCGCTCGGCGGATAGCGTTTCGCTGACCAACTCTTGCAAGGTCGTATAGCCGGGCCGGATAATCTTGTGCTCATTGAGCCAGACGATCAGCTCGGCGGCGACGAACCCCGGCGTTACGTCACGCCGCACGGTCCGTGCGGCCTGCTGCTCGAGCTGCGGCAGGAAGGCGGCCGACCACGGCCAGTAGCCGAATAGTTTGGCGATCTGCTCGCGCTGGGTGTAGCGTTCATGCTTGGTGATCGCCTTGGGTTCGAACACCTCGCCGTGGAAATAGCGGCTCAGCACGAAAGCGCAATCGTCCTCGACTTCGTCCCAGTCGAAACTGAAGAAGGCATGCTTGGCCTTGAAGTAGCCGATCTGCAAGAGGCAATAGACCTTGGCATGAAGACTGGGCCGGCTGTTGGCAAGCGCCAACTCGGTTTCTGTCACAGCCAGATATTCCAGCTGCTGCGCATCATCGAACTCCGGCAGGCCATACAAGGCCTCCTGTTCGGCGTCGGATAGGACGCTGAGTAGCTTGTTCTTCTTGCTCATGGCCCGTTCTTGCTATCTTGAGGTTTCGTAGAAACATGGGGCATTTTCGATTCTACTGAAATAATCGTTATTATCGCGTTACTCGCTTTTCGAATCGCAACCTGTCCATATGAAAACGGGCCAGACTACGGCTTCGAGTTCTACCCCAGTCGGCTTTCCCGATGCGGATTCGCTGGCTGCCTTGCGCGGCTGGTACGCGGGACTCAGCTCTCGCGCGGCCGTTGAACACTACCTGGCGGCACGCAAGGCCGCCGGTCAATCAGCGCGAGGGATGCTGGGGCATATCCGCCGCCAGCTCATCGTTTTCGCCAACAGCCGCCACCGGCCGGATCTGGCCGACGTGTTCCAGCACGCCCCCGAAGAGCGACAGGGGCGCGCGGGTGCCGTCGAACGCGCGATCCGGCTCTTGCCCACGCTGCCGGCGCCGAAGCCCCAGATCAGCGACAGCATCGACCAGTGGCTGTCTCCGAGGACCGTCAGGGCACTGCAGGCGTACGGTATCCACACCCTCTCGGCGCTGACCGTGCGCATTCCCCGCCGGCGTGGCTGGTGGAAAGCCATCGAGGGACTCGGCATGACAGGCGCCCGGCAGGTCGAGGCTTTCTTTGCCGCACATCCGCAGCTCACCGAGCGCGCCCGGGCCCTGATCCCGATTATTCAGCCCAGCGGCATCGTGCCGTGGGAGCAGTTGCGTCTGCCGAACGAAGTCGACGGCTCGCAGGGCAATTTCCGGGCCCCGCGCAACGCTTGCACGCTGAATGCGACCAACGACTACGAGGCCGTGCAGGCCTGGCTGGCGCTGCACGAGACTGTCGCCACACAGCGCGCCTATCGCAAGGAGGCTGCGCGGCTAATCCTGTGGGCCATCGTCGAACGCGGACGGGCGCTATCATCCCTGACCACGGACGATGCAATCGCGTACCGGGCCTTTGTCCGGCACCCGACCCCGCGCGAGCGTTGGGTGGGGCCACCTCGACCACGCGATTCGGTGGAATGGCGCCCCTTCTCGGGCGGCTTGTCCGCACGCTCGGCAGCGTATGCGCTGACGGTGCTCTCGGCGCTGTTCCGGTGGCTCATCGAGCAGCGCTATGTGCTGGCCAACCCTTTCGCCGGCGTCAAGGTACGCGGTCACGCCTTGCGGCCCGCACTGGATACGGCGCGAGGCTTTACCGAGGGAGAATGGCTACTGCTGCGCGCCATTGCAGACGGCCTGGAATGGTCCTACGGCTGGTCCGAGCCGGCAGCACAACGCCTGCGCTTCATGCTCGACTTCGGCTATGCCACGGGCCTGCGCGCTAGCGAACTGGTCGGCGCCGTCCTGGGTAATGTCCGCCTCGACGAGCACGGTGACCACTGGCTGCATTTGGTTGGCAAAGGTGGCAAACCAGGTAAGGTGGCCTTGCCGCCGCTCGCGTATACGGCGCTGGACCAATACTTGGCACAGCGTCAACTGCCAGTCAGCCGGGAACGGTGGAATCCGAAAACGCCCCTGGTGGGCAGTCTTGGGGAAGACGGTAATGCCGGCATCACCGGCCCTCACCTTTGGTGCGTGTTGCGAAGATTCTTTACGCAAGCCGCTGAGGCCATTGAGGCCGATCATCCGGTCGCCGCCGAAAAGCTGCGCCGTGCCACGCCTCATTGGATGCGTCACAGTCATGCCAGCCATGCGTTGGCCCGGGGAGCTCAGCTCACCGCGGTGCGCGACAACCTACGCCATGCGTCGATCGCCACGACGTCGATGTATTTGCATGGCGATGAGCTCGAGCGCGCCAGGCAGATGCGGCAGGCTTTTGGCGCTCGTCACGTCAAGCGAGGAGTCGACTGAATTTTCATCATACGGAATGACGGAATTTTCTGGGATTCCCGCTTAGAACCCCTAAATCGATCCTCTTTTCCCTGTTAATTTTAAAACTGACAGTTGGCACAGGTGCTGATTGCCTGAAAGGCATTGCACAATATGGCAGACGATTTTCCTGCCTGACTGCCCTGCAGATGGCTCTGTGGCCACATTACCCCCTGGCTACTTCGAGCGGGCGGTGTGACGTTAGCGGCACACCGGGCGCGTGGGTAGTAGCGTTGACGTCAGGGGTGCGTGTCGCAGCCCTGCCGTCTTACGGGGGTGTTCTTAGTTACATCATCCATCATGCTTTTTTCTGCCGAGCCGTTGGCTCGGCGGGGAAAAGCACGGTGGGGCAAAGAAGAATCCGCCCTGGAGGTTTCTGCTGGCCACCCTGCCCGGCATTTGCCGGGTGCTAACCTGGGAGCATAGCGACCATTCTGGCCGTCGTGCCGCGAAGCGGCGCTGAAAGGCCAGGCATATCCCCATTATCCACAGAAAATTGTGCCTGAATAACAGTGATCTCTTTATTGAATAAACATCTTTTTAAAGAAGTTAAGAGTGTATTGCAGCTTGCTTTGACCTCGATTGCAGGTGACTTTATTTCCTCCTTTGCGGATAACTGTGGATAGTGGTGATCTCGCTGCCGGTTATCCACCGGCGGCGCCAGAACATCAAAAAATCACGATGGCCACACGTTAAAACTGGAGGAAATTTGAGCAGTCCGCGCCGGCTGGCCAGCACGAAAACCGCCAGGCGGCGGTTAGAAAATTACAGGGGGAGAAAATCAGTGATAAGCAGGGGGGCCTGCTTCCCTCTCCAGCCCCAGATCGAGCTGATACAGGTGGCTGCGTACTCGCTGGGTAAACTGATCAGGCGACAGCGCGTGCAGTTCGTCTTTCGGCAGCGTCCGTATCAGATGAACGGACATGGCGTAAGCCCGGTCGTCATAGGGCATTTCTGCCAGTGCTTTCAGCTTCTTCTCGCGCTTAGCCTTCTGAGCGGCTTCACGCCGGCGAACCAGCGTGGCGTGCATCATATTCTCATACCAGCGCCGGCGCGCCGCTTTGACAGAGATTTCTTCCGCCTGACCATGCTCATCGCGGGTTATCCAGCCTGCAGCTTCAGCGGCCACCTGTTCGGCCTGCTCCGCATACAGCTTATCGAGATCAACGCCAATTATCTTCCAGAGCCGTTCCGTCAGCACGACATGCTTGGGGAACCACTTGCGGTTAAACGGGTCCCATGTGACGCCTTCGGGCAGCTCCAGTAACCCGTACTCCATCATGTGCTGCAGCAGCCGGCAAACCCGCGGAACCGTCACCTTCCGGATCACGTTCCCTTCACTGTCCTTTTCGCTGAGCTGCCACGCCATTTTGCTGAGGTTGATAGTGTCTATATGAGTTGCCCGATCAACGGTGCTGACCATAAGCGGCACGATGGCATCAAGCAGATTCTCCCGCTCCGGGCGGAAGTCCCGCTTCCGCCCGGCCTGCTCACGCAGCTGCACGAAATACGGGTGGCGGCTGATCCGCATACGCAGACTTAACGCGCCCGTTTTGCGATCGCGGCGAACAAGGCGGTTGTAGGCATGGCCAAGCTGGCCAGGGAGCTTTTTGAAATTGTCCGGTCGGTACCAGCTGGGTTCCGGGCAGAGACACGCCGTTGAGTGCGTACCGCGACGACGGCGGGTTTTGCGCACGGGTTTGGTGGCTTCATCAAGAAGCAGCTGCTGGGGTGATTCTTTAGGGGACTGGCTTTCAAGCCAGGAGATGAACTCCGGCGAAAGACCTTCTACTGACTCAATGTCAGAAAGCTGTAGGTATGGATTCTTTTGATTCACCAGCCCCTGCACATATTGGCCGGGCTGTATTGCAATAGGGTATGCATTTGCTATAATCCTTTCTGCCAGTGGGCAGTTTGCACCCCCTGATTCTATTCTGAGCCGGCCAAAGTTCTGAGATAGGATCAGGGGGTTTTACTTTTTGTGGCTCCTGCCACTCCTAAGCGGTACATCTCCGGGCCGCTCTTCCCGTGCTAAATTCTGTAATAACCCCGTAAGGTTATGTAAACGCCGCTTAACATATCATGCGTTTCTAAGCGGGGCAATACCTGCGATCCCGCTTTTACATAGTAAGATCACTCTTCAGAATCGTCAAATTTCAATCCGTCATAATAGCTTTTCACAAGAAATTCAATAACTTCAGCCTGAGTGAGTTTTTTAACTTTTGTGATCTCTATCAACATTCTTTTTGCATCTTTGGGGAGATAAAGGTTTAACTGGTCGTGTGTTTCCCGGATACGGTTCCGGTACTCTCTCTGGAACTCCGGGTTACTCTTCTGTTCCTGGCGCTCAGTAACTCTGTTCACTCTTCCTCCCACAGCATACGACTATAACCACCTGAGTATACATGAAAAAACCGCCTTTTCAGGCGGTTTGGAAGTAAACATCAATACGTTCGTGGTAGCATCCAACCTTCATCAAGCATAGTCTTTCGCCACTGGAGATATTTTTCACCCCTGTATTTTTTATGTTGCTCATGCATCCTGGTTAACATTTCCAGCTGGCGATATGCTAGGCCGGCATTGAGCAAGATTATTTCAACAGTAGGCACATGTCGGTTCCGAAGATTCACGACAAGTTTACTATCAGTATACTCCCAAGACTCAATTGTCTCGGCCTCAAACAAAATTCTCTTTTGCTTAATAGAGGCCTGTACAGCATAAAGGGCAGCAATCCCAACAACACCGGAGTCCATATCTATACCAAAATATGTTTTCTGAGCCGGCATGTATTGTTCCTCTTTAGCCGATGGATTAAAGCATCCATAAACTCTCATGCCTGCAACGACCTTTTTGACTCCCTTACTTTTTACCTGGCGTACAACATATGTGATCAGCATGGCATCGAAAACAAGTAGAGCAACAAACCACGCCAATGCCAGGCTTCCACCTAAAGTAAGAAAGCCAGAATATACAGTCAACGGAAGACTTATTGTTAAAATAACTATACTTATGGCTACAGACAGGCGTGACAGATAGTAGCCAACACCTTTTGATTTAGCCATGTTGTTATCGACAACAGTATACGAATATCCTTTCATATCACGCCCCCGCTATACCATCTTTGTCTTTATCAACCGTATTGGTTGGGTTGAAGTTCTTCGGCCCAGAAGGACGTCCACCTGTATTTTTAGCTCCACGACCAAATGCAGCAAACAGGTCGTGAACATGATTCTGCATATCACCAAGAATTGAATCGTTATGCTTGTTACCAATCCAGCTGATGACGTAGTTAGGCATCCTTGCAGGTAATGCAAATACCCTAGCAACCATACCTGTACACATCCTTGCATAGACAAAAAGGATACCTATCATTGACCAAAGGCCAGTTGTTGAATCTGCCTGTACATTTTCCATTGCTGTTTTGAAAATATAGTTAAGCGCGGTACCAAGAGCCACAATGGCCAATGATGCAAAAATGAACCCCATTACCATCAACAGTGGTCGAATCATCACATCTATCAGGAAAATATATCCATACGTTGACCGGTCCTCATTAGTTTGGCCAATGTTAATATGGGTAGCGGCCCACAATGAAGATGCAACGATACCAGTCAGCAAAGTAACTAACCAATCCGCCATTGCGACAAACCAATAGATAAATGGCACAAATGGAAGCCAAATTGAAAGCGTTAACCCTATACAGAACAGAGCGACTAAAATCATGTATACGATCGGAGCCGCAGTTTTAATTACACCCTTAATAATATCCTTACCTGAAGTGAAGAAATTAAGTAATCCCGCCCCCATTCCAGCAGCGTTATTACCATCTGCAACACTCATTGCGACATTAACAGCTCCCCAAGCAGCTAGACCACTCTCAGCAGTAAACATCGTGTAATCACCAATGGCTTTCATTTTCAACAAGGGATTCGTTACATCGCTGTATCCATCGCCAGTGCCGTAGTTTCTAGTGGCAAGCCATGAAGTAACATTAAAGTTGAAAATTTTGGTAATCAACGAATCTGCATCACCACTTTTTGCCGCTTCTTCGATGCCTTTATTGTCAATGTTCTGGGCTAAAGCATTATCAGCAGTACCTAAAGGGGGAGTGTAGGTACTGTTTTTCAGTTGTGAATGATATGCCTGGAACAGACCTTTATAATAGTCCGTAGAACCTACATCACCATCACCACTTATCCCTGATACAATAGGTTTCAGATTAGCAACGTCCTTCAGCTCAGTGTTAGCAGTTGCCAGGGTATGATAATAAATACCAAGATATAGCCAGCCTTTTTCCTTTATATCCGACTCCATTTTCTGGAGCATATCATTGCTTCCGGCAGCATTGTCTGCAGCTTGCTGTACTTGTTGTTGGTAATCTCTTGCTGCTGTCTGAATTGCAGTTTCAACGTCAGGCAGCTGCCCATCTCCGGAACGCATTTTAGACATATAAGCAGAGTTAAATTGCTCTGCTGTATTCTTCATCTTACTCCAAAGCGAGTCTGTAGCCTGCTGTTGAACTGCATAAACAGAATCAGCGTAACCACTGGAGAATACCGAAGTCCAACCTGTAGGTTTTTGTGGTAATTTAACAGTCCCACAAACAGCAGAACCATTGTCAACTGAAATTGAGTAACTAGAATCACCAGTATTAAACTTCATCTGGCTATTACTTTCATAATGTTGGCCTGAAGCCTCCATCTGAGCTAACCCTTGATTGACACCAAGAGCGCACAAGTTCATTTCGAACATTCCTTTAGCCACAGAAGCCATTTCTGGCATAACTGGCGTTATATAAACAGCTTTGCCACTCGCTAGTTCCGACGCTGTTTTATCTGCAATAACATTGGCAGAACCTACACCTATGATTGACCCACACCACAGGAAGAGGAGTTGTGCAACGGACCATCCAACAACAGTTGGAACCAAAAGGAGCCAGCCGAATGTTGTTTTAACAAAATTGAAGGCATTATTCCCATCACCCTCTATAAACTTCCCAAGTTGCCCTGCCTGATGTAGTTTTTTAATACTGATTATCGCCATATAAATCAGCGCTAATATGGCGATAACCTCATTCACTGTGAAAAATACGTTATTTAACAACCCATCACCTGACGGACTGAAAGGATTATTTACCACTTCACCAAAAACGGTATGCAGCATCTGACGTGACAAATCACCAGACCGTTTAGCAGCCTCTGTAATACTATCAATTCCCAGATCTGCAGAATATGCCGGGGTAATGAAAAGCGATAGCGGCAACAATGCGACCAATGAGTTTCTTGACTTATTCATGCGCCCCCCGAATCTGGCCAGCTTGTTCAAAATTAAATGTATTGCGCACACCGTTATCGTTAATAAAATGTCTCAATGTACCGAATTCTTCTTCAGAATGGGCCTCATTCCGTAATTGCCAACCTAAAAATTCATAAGTCATTGCTTTTACGAACGAGTAGATACAAACAGCAAACATTAAACCAAGTGTTAATGTCACCTTCAGAAGGCTTACATTGTATTCAGTATTAACAATCAATTTTACACAGCCAGCGATTAAAAACAGGGCAACAAAAACAGCTATAAAGAAGCAACATAACCAATATTTTTTATACTTACCGGCTTTAGCTAGATGCTGTTCTAAGGGGATAGAACTCTTTTTAACAACATCCTCAAACGACTGATTCGAAGCTGATTTTTCGTCCGGAGCTTCCAAATTTTTGATTTGCTTCTTAACGAAAGAAGCCCGCTCATTGAGCAGGCTGATAGATTCCCTTAGTGATTTCCACATAAACTGAATATCACTAATTCCGGTAATATGATAAACCGCTTTTTTCATGCGGCCGGGGGATTTTGTAACTTCTTCCCCTGTTTTATTTTCGTCGGTCATTTTCTGGATACTCCCGCGTTCACACTCTCCAGCTGTGCTGCCAGCATCGGTTTGTATGTTTGATATGCGTCGTTCGCCAGGATCTGGCCAAGCAGCACATTTTGTTTCTCCAGCTGCTGTTTGGTTTTCAGCACTAACCAGTTGTTCAGATTGGCGATATTGATTTGCTCACGCATCAAATCTTCGGTGTTCTTGTTGGTCAGCGTCGCCTGGTAAGCAGGGTTGCTGTAACGGCGACCTACTTCGAATTCCTCAAACTCTCTGGCAGACATACGGTTAAGCTGTTTCGCCCTGTTACTGGCCGTCGCCTGGAAATAGGATTCGACTTCCGGCACTTTGCGTGCATCTGCAAGCGCGGCATCAGTGGCCGGGTTCGGTTTGGAGTTGGCGATCATTTCCATCTGAGGTTGTGCGGCCGCGTCGGTGAGCGCCTGGTATTGCTGAATCATGCCCAGGTAAATTCGCCCGCTGGCGCCTTTAACTTCCCCACGACTCAGCTGACGACCAGCACTGCGCAACGCGGTATTTTTCATATAGCGCAGCGCCGCATCTGTCTGTTCATCTGTAAACGTCAGATCAGGTGCCTTGCCTTCTTTGCCGGCGCCATAAAGCAACGAGCTCAGTGAGGTATCAGCCCGCGGCATGTCAGATACACTTGGGCAGAATGAAGTCCCGCCAAATGCAGCATAATCCGAACTGTCGCAGTACTGGCTGTGAACTTCGGCCGTTGAAGAAGCGTCCACGTCGGTTGCGCGTGCCGGCACTTCAAAAATGGCCTTAACATCTTTCGCAGAACTGGCGCTTCCCAGCGTTCGCTGACCGCCAGCGGCCGCTGAGGATACCCCCGCAGCGCCACCGCCAATAGACTGCGCACATATATCATCCGGAACACGGTACTTATCCTGTGCCTGTAGCAGCCTGTCATTACGCTTTTGCTCGACTTCGAACTGTCGGTTAGTTTCAGCCACCTGCTGCATTAATGCTGCCTGGCGGTCGCCCTGCTGGCTGATCGCCGTACCAATGTTTATCAGCGTCGCCTGGATGTTACCTAACATGGTATTGATTGTGCCCAACGCCGGCATGACCTGTTGTGTAATGGGAACGCTACTGTTAACGTTAACCGTATAGGCAAATGCTGACTGTACGCTGAAGGCCAGAATTGAAACGGCCATCACTAACCGTTTTGCTTTTCCGATTTTTATCATCTGAATCCCCTTCTCACATCAGAAATGATTTCTTTAGCGAGCTTCATCGCCATAGTTTGTGATTCTTCTTCAGAATCACGTTCACCACCCTGATTGACTACCATTTCATCTATAATACTTGATGCACTTCCCATAGGGAATCTATTTGCTAACACTTCCCTTGCCTGTTTCGTTCCAAGCTCTTCATAAAGCACATCTCTTAATGCTCTGTCTTTTGCAGAAGAGTTCAAAGCCCAAAGCAGTTTTGGACCTAATGTATTTTTCAGAATATGGCAAATTAGACCACGTTTTGTTTTAAAAATACCTAGAAATGCAGTACCACTTCCGTCCGGATAAACCCCTTGCGGAAGCTGTCTGAAACGACGCAGGATATCGGCCGGGATGTTGATCTCTAATTGCTTCAGATACTCTTCATCCCCTTCCGTCAGGCGCATCATAAACAGGCTGTTCATGGTTTTAAGCACACTCGAAGGCATATGGCTCAGATACTGAGACGAGAACGCAGTACGGACATTGAATTTACGATCTTCAAGGTCAGCAGTATTCAGCGCATTTTGAATAAAGTCGATGCCGGCAAAGTTATGACACTCATCATAAAAGGTATGTTTAACCTCTTCTGAAAGCTCCCTGATGCGCGCCTGGTGATATGCCCTGTACTGCTCCGGTAAAGCAGGAATGAAGGTTTCTGCGGACTGAGGCAGGTAGTAGTTACGCACAGCCATCTGGCGCGCAAAAAGATACATAATGCCGGACTTGAGCTTACCTGCAGGTGTCGTTCTGTCACCGAGGACGTTTTGCATATCCAGGATCGCAATGCGAGTCTCCGGGCTGAAATCATAAACCGTGATCCCAGAGAAAATGGCATACTCAGCTGCAGCAGCCTGGAAACAACGTGCAACGAAGCCTACTACAGGCTCACTCCCATTAACTTTTACGTCAGCGTATTGGTTTTTAAATGATTCAGTTTGTAGTTCAGCAATAAAATCGTGAATGGTTGGCACAGCATAACGTTGAGCAACCGTCGCAGCATGAAGATATTTTTTAGCAAACAGCTTATCAACGACTTCCCACCATGTAGCTCTTTCAAACCAGTCTTCACCGAGCTCTTTATCCAGACCTGATTCTTTCAGAGCTTCATTAATCACCGGGTCGTTATACTTAAACAAGTTAGCACTTGAATGCGCTTTTGCTTTGTATACGTTTGATACAACCTTACTGACGATTTGGCCAACGCTCATTGCATCTGGCGGCTGGCCAATTGCCGGATCAATACAGAATGCGTTAAGCATCTGCTTTAAGAATACTTCCTCAAACTGCGTCAGATACCTTGAACCTAACTGCGTATCGCAGATGTTAATACAGTGCGATTCGTCATTGTTCAGGGTGATACTGGCAATCTGGTGACGTTTCTCTGCCGGCAGCTCAGCGCTAATCAGATCGGCGATACCTTTTGCACTGTAGCCCTTATCAATGATGGTCAGATAAGGCAGTTTTTTATCAGCCCGGTAAATCGAACTCAGGTTAAGGCGGTTGGCCAGCACGCTTTTACCGGAACCAGGAACACCGGTGATGACATCGGTAAATTTCTCCTGCAGGGGACTGGCGATTTGATAGGGGAACAGCTTGCCATCGAGCGTGATGAAGTTGATATTGCCTTTACCATGCCAGGGGCTGGCCGGACGTTCAAACGGTAACATCCGCAAGCCTTCACTCAACGGCGGATAATGCAATGAGCCAGGTGTGGCCGTCGTCAGCCCCGGAACGGATGCAATCAGTGCGCTACCTGGATTACCATACGTCCTGGACACACCTGATACACCCCAGCCTTCAATCGCCTTAGTTAAAGCCGCCAGGTTGCGTTTGGCTTCATCCTTAGTGTCACCCCAGGTGGCAAAGTTGATGGCCATGATAGCCGTTGGATCGGTTTCGCTCTGGGCCCCGACATAATCCATATCACGCGCGATAGTACCGAGTGAGGGAATGAAACGAAGGAAAGAGATGATCACTGATGGCCAGAACAGTGCTTTTTTGCCCCCGCCCATAAAGTCATATTTTATCCGGTACGGGATTTTCCGGTTAATCGCGTTGAATAACTGCTTAAATTTGACAGGGTGAAGTGGTGGTAACTCAAGGGCCACAGAGCCGTAATACTTGCCATCGCAGTAAATCAGGCCACCATCTTCTTCCAGTTCCCCTTCCATGATCTGGATATTCAGCCGCGGCGGCAGCACGGAGTCGATATTGCCTTTCCGTGGAGCGCCATAAACTCGCAGATTTTGGTCAAACGGCGTGCGAGGGTACCAGTTTTCTGATGTTGAGTTCCGGAACAGCATCTGACGCATCATTGCGCCGGCGTGTTTGACATCGAGGACATCAACCAGAAGCCCCATCCCCGACTCATCATCCCCCTGAAGCATACCAATCAGCCGCCAAAGCATCGCGTCATGCGTGATCTTCAAACCTTCAAGCTGAAATTCGATTGGGTTCTGACTGAAGCGAGTCTGCGGGATATCCTTCATTACGCCGGCAGCTTTTGCCTGCTCGTTTTTAAGTTCATCCTTCGCAATCATCCCCTTCGAGGTATACAGCACGATGTAAGCGCGTTCACGGCTGTAATGGGCAGCGATTTTTTTTGCGTCATCGGCGATCAGGTCTTTAATGTCTATCTGCAGGCGCTCTATTGCTGCTACCTGCGGTTTATAAACATTATTCAGCTCTTCCTGGTTCTTGGTAAAGTCGCGCTCAAACACCACAGACAGCTTATGGCCACTGTTAATAAAGGAATTCGACAACGAGTTTGAAAGGTGCATGATGAAGTCATTAAACGACTTCTCGTCAAACGATGATTTAGCGCCCTGAACCTCAATAACGGTAAGAAAATCGTTGTTCTTCGTGGTCAGTATGTACGGAGCCCTGATTTCAGGATGCTCAACGCGATCCTGCGACGTAAGCCCTACAACCGTTGTCAAATCACAGTATTTTAACGAGTCATTTGACGTAAGATTGCGTGAGATACCTTCGATCACATCCTCAAAGAAAGAAATCATTTAAAACCTCTCTTACCCTTGTAAATTTCATTCCAGTCACTTACATCCGGCAATTCGTCTGACTCTGCGACAGAAGTGACAAACTCATCGTCAAAATTCATGGGAAGTAACTGATGGTGTTTTTTTATCAGGTGCAGTAAATCGTATCCATCATCACTGCCGGTTTCGTTTAGAACTACGTCAGTTGTGCTGAGCAATATCTGTTTAAGTTTCTGTGCCTTTTCACGGTAAGAATCGTCCGTTGACTTTTCCGCCTTTGCAATTGAGCGAAACAACAGGCTGTAGAGTTTTCGGTTTGTATTTCTCTTCAGCAGAAGTCCGGTTTGAGTTTCTAGTTTCATTTTCTCCGGGTGTTCGAGCGACAGGCATACAGAGCAAAGCATTCTCTCTTTCTGTCCATCTTCTGCGAGGGAGAAAACATCTTTGCTCTTTATCCCGCACACATGGCATCTGGCAGGTTGTTCATTCCTGGTGAGCTTAAAATCTTTCATGGGGGAACTCCGGTATTGGCCCCGCAAGGCGGGGCCGAAGGGACATTACAGGGTTGCGTCAACGCCAACAGTTGAACCAACAGAAGAGATCCATGCGGTCAGGCCGACCAGGCAGGCACCAACAACCATTGACCAGAAGATGAAGCTGCCACTGATATCTTTCCCGCGTTTGTTTTTAAGGAAAAGAGAAACAAGCCCGACAATAAAGAACACAACACCAATGACTTTACCGCCGGTAATCAGACCAGGCTGGGTACTGGCAAGACCTTCCGTGAAGGTATTGATTTTCTCCCAGACAGTCGTTTCAGCCGCAGCCTCTTTGCTCAGTAATGCCAGCGGCAATACCACTAACGATTTTGCCACCGTTCCGCGCAGCTGATACGCTGCGATGGATGCAGATAATGCCTTGTCTTTGATAAGTTTAACAATTTTCATAAAGTATCCTTTTTGATTACCAGTGAATGTTTAATGTGCTCTGCAACGCATCGAGCGTTTGTGTATCGAACATCAGAAGTAGTCCACATACAATTTTCACAATGGATGCCCCTCTCGTACCCGAAGCTGACAGCTCCGTATGGCCCTCAAGGTAAGAGTCTTTCAACCCCTTTATACCCCTGTAAAAAAAGTATGCGCCGAGAATTCTAACAATCCCCAGCACTGCGTTGACTGCTGCGGCTCCCATGCCAAACGTAGATTCGCTCGCATAACTGATGGGTCCGAAGCTAACATCGCCAAATCCTAAAGTGGCACCGCCTGAGTTCATCTGTGCCTTCAACGTGATGAGGCATACACAGAAGATGATACCGGCAAAAATTCTGCCAACTTCCACACCTTTTGTTGAATGCCTGGCCTGCTTCCGCAGGCTCATCAGATATCCAATAACACCAATGATCCCAACGACTGCAGCGACACCTATGATTAGCCTTGTCAGCGGTTCCTGACCACCGTTAGCAACCTGAATTAATACCGATTCTAAATCCATAGTTTCGCCTTTTTGGGTCCTGTTTAGCGGATAAGGCCTTTACTTGTAGTAACGATTTTATTTTCAGTATCGATACCCGTAATGGTGACTCCGCCAAGTTGACTACCGACCTTCACAGCATACGTCTGGTTTTTGTATTTTACCCAAGCAAGATCGCCAGATAAATCATTAATTGAAAAACCTCTCAACAAAGGTAATGCCTGCGACGTTGCCCCCGAAATTGTTCCACTCTGATTACCAAATGAAGGCCCATAACCAGCGGCTTTCATTTTCAGTTCCTGAACCTGATTGTTCAGATTTTTGATTTGTTCATTAGCGCTTTGTAACTGACTGGAAAGGATCATCATTCCATTTTTAGAAGTTGATTCTATCGCGTCCAGCCGTTCCTTTTGCTGCAGCAAAATCCCGGAAATTTGCTCGCGGAAGTCACCAGAATCCTGCCCGGCAGGGGCAGCCTGTACGTTCTGACGTTGCCCTGAAGACTGGATCGTGCCATTCCCGGCCACAGGCGCAGTGTCACTATCGGAGCCCCCAAACAACCAGACTAAAAGCAGGATAGCTATGACAGCGATACCACCAATCCATGCATAGTCACTAATCTTAAGCGGCTTTTTGTTTGCTTTTGCTGCTGGCGTCACTGTCGGTTTTGGCTTTTCAGCAGGCTTGGCAGACACCGGTTCCTGGGCAGGAGCTGCTTCGTTTTTATTGTCTTCTTCAAACAGATTCATTATCAATCTCCTTAACGGTAATACGGGTTACTGGAGCCATACCCGTAGCCGGGGTAGCTGGGAAAGTTTTGCTGAGGGTAATTTGGAGCCGGTGGTTGTGGCATCTGCTGAGGCGGCACACTGGTGAGTGTCGGAGTAGCTTGCTGCTGCGCCTGCTCTGCAGAAGCATTTTCCATATTCTCGCCACAGTCGCTTTCATACACCGGCGCGACAAACTGGATGCCTATGAGCTGATTACGGTCAACCGTAACCTGCTTCACCGGCAGACGGGCTGCATCGTCAGCCAGGACACGCCCTGCCTGTTCACCCATCCCGCCAATAATGGTACCGGCTACAGCCTTCCCGTTCGGTGTGCCAGTTGAGCGGTATGCGTTCCCGCCGTCAGTGATAATCATCTGCGAATTGCTGTCCGCATACAGCTGACCAGTTCGGCCTAATCCGTTAGCGACAGCCGGCAGAATAATACGGCTGAACCAGCGGTTATTTACATTTGAGGAAACGGCCGCGCGCAACGAGTCGGAAGCCACGCCATACGCATCGACCTTACACTGCACTCCGTTCAGCTCCATGCCGGTGAAGTGAATTCGAATACCATCGCCGGCAAGACGGTTTTGGCCAGAATAGAATTTGGCGCCGGCCTGCGCTCCAGTTGGAACATGGGCAATAGCAATACTGTTCTGATCGTCACTGTCCATCGCCGTATCCATTACTGCCGGCACAAGCGTGTAAGCCGATACAAGTCGGGCTCCTTTATCTTTGGCCTTATTCTTCGCCCCCTGTTGTTTTTCAGCATCCGGCTTTTTGTTCTGCGGATAGACCGAATCGGTCCACCCTGAGAAGGTACCGCCGTTCTTGTCATTTCCTTCTGCTCCCAGAGGGGTTGCAAGAGCAACACCCGTGACAACTGGTGTTCTGGCCTGGTCTATTTTCTGCAGTAACGTAGCCACCGCTTTAGCCTGACGCTCACGCTCTTTCTGCTCAGCATCATTCGCCTTACTGTTATCGCCCGACGGCTTTGCTGACGATTCCCACGAATATTTTGGTGGCGGTGCTTTGGTGCCGTAATCAACGGCCACCGGATTACTGGCTGACAACGTGGAGATGAAGCTATCCCCTGTGAGAGCCGCTTTATCTGAATTATCAACATTCCACTCATTCAGCAGCTTGTTGTATTGGGGATCATTAGCTTTTTCCCTGCCAGTTTTCCCTTCCAGCCCCTGGGCTTTCACCTGCGACCCACCCGTTGCCGGCTCATCTGATGAGCCAAACAACCAGTACCCTCCCAGAAGCGCCACCACTGCAGCAGCACCACCGACGTAGAGCATCATTTTTCTGGTTTCTTTACCTTTATCTGTAGCCATCGTCGTTCCCCTTAATTCAGCTCAACTTCAACGTCACGCGCCTGACCATTAACAGAAAAAGTCAGCACTGGTGTTGCCGGCAGCACGTAAACATGTGTGCCATCGATAGCGGAAAGCGTTTTTTCAAACTCATCCTGCAGCTGCATGTTACTTCTGACGTAGAGCTCATCACCGATCTGCCAGACTTTGGTACTCCCTGGCGCGTTTTTAAGTTTCAACCGCTGAGCATCTTCAGGCGGGATGCCATCGAGCACGCTCTGCAGCTGCTTGTCATACAGTGAGATTTTTTTCTCAGGCGTAGCGGTATAAACCGGTGTGTCAGGACTGCGCTTCGGGATACGGAGATCCAGACGATAATCAACATCAACGGTTTTTGATTTAACGGAGGGTTCTGCCCCCTTCACGTTAATAATGACCGGCGTGGCCAGCCCCTTCAGAAGCACTGTGATGTTCCCGCTGGCATAGGCATTGGTCGGCTGGATTGTGAACACCGCCGATCCTGGAATATAGCCAACACACAGTTCACCACCTGAAGCACAGGGACTCGCATTATATGGAGGGGCACCTAATACCCAGGGGTGTCCGGTTGCATCTGAAAACGTCACTGTCGTTGCCTGGTTTGGAAATACCCGTACCTGCGGAATGGATGCGCCAGCTGACAGTGATACCGTCTGGCTTGAAATTCGTGGGATCGGCGTTAATGGTGAGGTTTTGGCCGCCGCGCTCATATCTTCCATTGCGCTGCGGGCCGACCGCACCTGACCAGGGGTAATAGGCTGGATCTGCTGCAGAACAGGTGCAGGTAACTCTTCCAGTGTCTGCGGATTAACATGAGTAACCTGCTGCTGTGGTGGAGGAATCTGCGGCATGGGTGCAGGAGGCAGTGCAGTCGTTGGCCGCTGTTGGGCCTGTGCCTGTGGTTGTTGGCCTTGCGCCTGCTGCTGACCTTGTTCCTGTGCTGTTTGCTGTGGAGGCTGTTGCACCTGTGACTGCTGATTTACGGGCAACCCGGAACTGGCCTGCTGCCATTGAGCAATATCACCACCAGGCACAGCTGGCGCCGTTTGCTGCGGTGCTCCATTACCAGTTGGTGCATCAGCTGCAGATACAGAATTTGCCGAAAACAGTGCGGCCATAAGTACAGTTAACAGTTTAATCTTCATGATTGACCTCAGTAGTTCCGGGGTTTGAGAATGGCCTGCGCTACTTGAATACCCCGTGGATCTTCGTCTTCTTTGACGCGGCGTACCTGAACCATCAAATCGTAAGGTTGTGGTCTGTAGTCCTGAGCCTGACCAACAAGCTGAACAGTCACCGGAATGCGGTATTGCCAGGCATAGGTTTTGGTGCCACGGATAAGACCTTCCGTGATCAGGGTTCCAGGAGTTGTGGAAAGTTTTACGTTCAGACGTTTTTCACTGATATCTTTCAGCAGCCCACTATCGGACAGCGCTTTACGGAAACTAACGTACCCTTCAGCGCTAAAATCGCCGCGGACGCTGGTTAATTGGTTTTCGTAATTCACAAAGTTCAGTGAAAGCGATTTGATCATTGTACGGTTGGCAAAGTCCATCACCTCTTCCGCCGTGTAAGCGGGTTCATCGGTTGGATGAACTTCTGTGATCATGCCCCCATTCGTTGCAATATATTTGGTTTTTTTCTGGTGAAGCCAGTAACCCTGAAGACCAATGATAATGATTGCGACTAATATGATTAGCGTTTGAATCAAAATTACTTTTAAACCATGTTTCGATACGATTTCTTGTACCGTTCGGTTACTCTCTTCAGCCAGAGCTGGAGCAAGGGCGTTGCTGCCATCATCAACGACTGAGTTTTGATCCGAGTCAGTTTGATCCATAATATTTTCACCATTTTGTGTTTTCATAGAGTTTCTCTTTTCAAAAGTTTGTGTTAGAAAATCACGCAGATCGTTAATGAACAATGAGGTATACATGAGCGAACATAATGATTACGAATCCTGTGCAGTTATCATGTGCGAACGACGAAAAGCCACCGCCGTTTTGCGCAAAATCCCGCCAGAAAACCTTGAACAACTCATTAATATGTGGTCCGACATTGCACAGGGAATGATCGAGAAATTTAGGGAAGAACAGAAGGCCACTGAAGAGAAAGCCGCAGCCACAAAGCGGTTCATGGAAGAACACAATATTACGGCTGATGAAGCTCTCCAGATCTTCGAAAATCTCTTTGGTCCGTCCACGAAAAGTAAATCCACTTTTGGAAAAGTGAAGTACCGGATCGAAGTTGATGGAAAGTCCATAACCTGGACAGGAAAAGGTCGCCGACCTGCAGCGTTTGCCGAGATGAGCGACGATGAGCTCAAAAAATATGAAATCAGCTGAAGACTGGCTGCATACTGTCAGACGTTTCATGAATGAAGATTCGCTTGATACGTATGTAGACTCAAAACGTGATGTTCTACCTGCCACAGAATTTATGCGTTTACTAACCGCGGCGGAACACCGCCGCGTTGAAATACGAACCGGCAAGCTATTCGATAAAATCCCGAAAGGACTCTTCCGGTAGTTACAAATGGAACGGGAATGCATCACTGTTTGCATCCTCACCACTTCCACTCGCAGCTGCAGGATTGTTTAATTGCACATTTTTAGAAGATGCGTTGGGCAGGATACCTGACGTATCTGGCAGTCGGGATGAAATCGTTGACCACGGGTCCAGCGTCGTATTAGTCAGGCTCCCCCACTTCTCATTAATCTTCGATTTAACCGTATTGCATACCTCATCCTTCACCTTATCAATAATGTCGCTGATAGACGGAAACTGTGGGATTTTAAGTGATACCGATAGCGACCCCAGGCACTGTCCGAGAGAATCAGACGTACTGGATTCGCTTTTTGCGGCGTTGTTAATCCTTTCCACTTCCTGCTTATAGGCAGCATCTGCACCAGCTTTTGCCAGTTCGTATGCTGCACAGGTCTGTGTGGCTGCAAATGAGCTTACAGAAATGCAGGAAAACCCTACTGCAACGAGTAGGGTTTTTGTTTTATGGCCGAGGCGCTGACTTTGCGACTGGTGCATGAGTCTGTTCTCTCCTTTCATCATCTTTTCTTTTTGCAGCATTTGAAGGATGAAAAAGCTGCTTCATTACTGTTTTGTTTTTTACCTCATCTGAGGCCGGTTGTAAATGCTGAGGCTGTTTTTCATTTGCAATTGTGTTTTTGTAAAGCAGGTTTTTACCACCCTGATCAACATGGCCATAGCCGTGCAAAACAATTCCACTTTCTGCATTCTTATTTATTGCTGAAAGTGTCATATACGTTTTCCAGTTTCCGTCTTTATCAATACGCTTGTTCACTTTACCAATTACGCTATGGTACTCGCCAGATTCCTTATCCTTTGCGATCCCCTGCATGAATCCTTTACGAGACTCAACAAGGTAATAATCCGGGCGTTCGCCTTTTTTATGCGGTGCGACCAGCAAAGGTGTACCCGCGGTTTTTGACTCTTGAGGGAGTTTATAGCCTGTGGGTTTAGTCATGCTTTCAGGAGCTGGCTTACCATTCGGCAGGAACCAATACAGTTCTTTTTCAGGCACGGCCTCACGGCTGAGATCAACACCGGTAATCTGCTGAATTGTTGTGCGGAGCTTCTGAAAGGTTGCAGCATCATACGGAACCAGTTCAGAAGGCTTATAGGCCTGTTCATTCCCTGCTGTTGGCTGTGGGTATACAGGTTTTACTTCCCACTCATTACGTTTGGTCTGGATAGTTTCATAACGAACGATCTTGTTGCTTTCATCACGGACAGGTGCATTCACCTCAACATCCACAAATCCCAGCTTTCTGACTGTAACAAGACGTTCGGTGTCTACACCAGCATCTTTAACCGCTCTCTCAAGGTCTTTCCCCCAGAGTGTCTTCTCTCCATGTTCATTTTTGAGGGTGACAAAGTAGTTCATGGATTCATCATCTTTCCACTCATACTTAGCACGTCCATGCGCGACGATAACGCCTTTCTCCCAGGATTCACCCGCAGCTTTATCTTCCTTTTGAGTATCAGATGCATTCTGCTTCTTCGGCTGTACAGAGGCCGATTCTTCCCAGCGCATTCCATTCTGCTGAACTGATGAATTTGTCTTTTCGTTTGCCCCTTCCTGCTTATTCGCATTTGAATCAGCAACATTTTCTTTTGCCGTTTCTTTTGCTGTTTCATTTGCTTTTTTGAGTTCGAGCAATTTAACCCTTTGTTCTGGGTTAGTCAGTTTCACCTCTATGTTGTATTCACTGATAAGGTTAAACACTCGCTCTTTAAATTCGTCACTGCCGGTGATTTCAATACCACGATGATGTTGCTTATCCGCGGTTAGAACGGCCGCCAGGATCATCTCGTCACTCTGGCTGGCTTCAGGGGTAGCCATACGCAGATGTGAGCCGTAATCGTAAAACGCATCCTGTCCATCAAGCGTATACGCCGTATAGTCTTTCTCTGCTCTGTACCCAAACCGGGCAATTAACCCTTCCAGGTCTATACGTTCTTTTGGGGGCGTTTCTGCATTATCGTTGGTTGCCCAGCGTATGCCGTTTTCCAGTTCTTCGTTTGTTTTTTTCTTCTCCTCGGTTTCATTTTCAGCCGGGGCGGTATTAGCTACAGATTCGCTGGGCGCTATCCTTTCAGGCTTTTGCTGAGCGGAGTCAGTTGTTTCACCGCCAAAGGCCATCATAGCGGCATACGCCTCAAGATCACTGGCGCTATTACTCTCTTCATCATCGCCGTCTCGATCTGTTGGTGCGGTGTATTCCGGTTCAGCAGCTGCAGGGGTGCTGGACACCGGCACAGCTTCCTCCGGTTCGTCAGCTGCAGGGGCGCTGGCCTCCGGCGCGGTTTCCTCCGGTTCAGCAGCTGCAGGGGCGCTGGCCACCGGCGCGGTTTCCTCCGGTTCAGCAGCTGCAGGGGCGCTGGCCACCGGCGCGACTTCCACCGGTTCAGCAGCTGCAGGGGCGCTGGCCACCGGCGCGGCTTCCTCCGGTTCAGCAGCTGCAGGGGCGCTGGCCACCGGCGCGGCTTCCACCGGTTCAGCAGCTGCAGGGGCGCTGGCCACCGGCGCGGCATTTTCAGGGGCTGCAACGGCAGCGCTGTCAGTCGAGCTGTGATTAACGTCAGTAATGTTCGGGTTATCAGTCGGCATAGTGTCTACCCTGTTTATTTGATTAATGGCTCCTTCTACCTGCAATCTGACTTGCTCCAGCCCTTCAGAGACATGCAAATCGTTGTAGTCAGTAAGCCCTTCTTTCGGGTTGCTAAAGGCAGGGACCAGAACATGGCCGGCAGTCAGCTCTGCAGCTTCTGTCGCTTTTTCTAGTCCAACGTTCTCGTCTTTATAAATGTCATTGTCAGCAAGGAAGTAATGAGTGCTGTTTGGAAAGGCGTCTTTCAGGCGGCCAGCAACTTCCACCATGTTGCCGGCATTAACCGTCATGATCACAGGCTGATTGATGGCTTCGCTGATACTGGCTGCTGTCGCATATCCCTCGGCATAAAGCAGGTTGTCACCATCCTTCAGTTGGCCACCCACAACGAAAAAACTCCCCCATGCCTGGCCGTCTTTTTCAAGGTGTTTACTACCGTCGGACCAGATGCGCTCAAGGGTCCTGAACTCGCCATCAGCATTAAACAGGGGGATCACAACGTTGCCCCGCTCATCAGCTTTAAGGCCGTTAGCGGCAATGACCTGTTTGTTTTTCAGGTATGCCAGATCTCCCGTGGCATCCGGAAGCCGGTTATATTCTTCCATCAACCGGTTAGCAGTCTGATCAAACTTATCCGCTTGCGCTGCAGCTCTTTGTTCACGCCTTGCCGCAGCATCAGCACGGAGCATGGCCATTTGTTCAGGGTTAGGGGCTGCGCCGGTAGATACCCATTTCTGAATTTCACCACCGTTCTTATAGTCCCTGTACCACCCTGCAGGTCGGCCATCCAGAAAGGCGGCATACACCCCCTTTCTTGAACCAGCTTTACCGTCCACGGTATCGACATAATGCTTCTGGCCATCGAACTCTATGGGGTCTTTGATAATGGCACCGCGCTCTTCAAGCCACGCCGTAAATTCATCTTCAATGGCTTGAATATCCAGGGGCGGTTCTTCGATCACTTTATTGGGGTCAAAAATCCACTCTTTCAGCCGGCTCAGGTTGGCCCCCGGCTGTGCATACCACACCTTTTCTTCCTTCACGTAGTCCAGAGCATTACTGCCATCAGCCAGTTTGCCGGCCGCACGTATTGCACGTTGGCGATCGTCAAAGGGAATACTCAGACGGGTTCTTTCAGTTGCAATTTCAGGTTTCGCCATACTGTCTACCCCTGTAGTTATGTGTTATCGCTGAGAGCGCCGGTACCACCACGGCCGCCCGGTAAGTTTTTTCCCGCGGATAACCCGGAGAATGACCTGGTACAGCACCGGTAACGTGTAGCCCATCATGGCCAGCAGAAAGTAAAAGAGAACCACACAGGTGCAGATAACAAAGGTTTTTACTGACGGGAACGGAAACCAGATGAAGTACACAAGAAACGAGATAACAGGCACACCAAAAACCGTCAGTGGCCGGCCGGCATAACGCCATTTGTTAATGTCCATACTTGCCCTCTTTTAACGCCAGATAGTCCATATATCCTGCGACCTCGATGACTTCCGCTTCGTCGATCAAACCTTCCTGGTGCATTGCCCAGGCGTTCTGAATCAGACTGCGGTTTTCAGCGATCAACAGGTCGTCGATGTAGCGGCCCCACTTGCTGTAATCAACGTCATAGAGTTTGCGGCGCAGGCTGTTATCAATGACGAGATATTCACGGACAGCCTTGCGCCGGCCGTCTTTTGTTTTAAGCAAGCGTTGCACGATGATGTAAGAAAGGATACTCAGCAGGTCAAAGGCGGCAGCTTCACGCATTTCCGGCGGATAGTTCTGCAATGATCGGGAAATGGCTTCTCCGACCGTTTTGACGTGCAGTGTGCCAAGACAAAAGTGGCCGGATTTACCTGCCAGTACAGCAGCTTCAAATGACAGGCGGTTAAGGAGCTCACCAACCCCCATAATCTTAGGAGAACGACGGAGCCCGGAGAGAGTGATAAAATTGTGGAAGGAATCAATATCGCGCCCAATCTGTGACTGTGCCGGCGCCGGAGCAATCCAGTCTCGACTTCCCAGGCGATACTCGATGGGATCTTCAACCGTGATGATTTTCCGGTCCTGGTACGTTTCACCGCAATACTGGAAGATGCTGGCCATCAGGGTTGACTTGCCCGATCCCGTCTCGCCGCATATCAGTCCGAGGCCGGCAGCCGGCAACAGAGAATTAAACAGGTCCGGCTCAATACCCATTTGTTTAAGCTGAGGAATAACCTCATTCAGAACACGGAGTGTCAGAGACATTGCCGCTTCTGTTTTATAAATATCGGCCTGAGTAAAGTTCGCGCGGAACCGGCGGGTTTCGCCGCGGCCGAGTCCAATCGTGCCCGCTTCATCACCTCTTAGCTGGATAGCGGTATTAACGACCGCAGCACTTTTCAGCGTCCCTTTGATCTCCTGACCGAACACCTTATCAACGGTACGTTCCAGCTCCAGGTTGTCGAGCGGGTAAGATGTCATGGGCAACTGGCGCCCATGACGTTCTACCCAGATTTTATCTCCGCCCTGCAACAGAATATCGGACACTTCATTGTTTGAGCAGTGTACGAGAAAACGTTCCAGCGTCTGGGGCGTCAGCGTTGGACCAAAATTGAATGCTTCCATCTACTGCCCCTTAACGTATGGTCGGTTTCCAGCTGCGTTTGTTGATGTCAAACTCAGCTTGCTGCTTCATACGTTTCGTTTTATCGCCCAGCATGAGGCGGTTTTTATCCCCTGTAACTGTTTGCTGCTGCTGTGTGATGACTGGAGCCTTAATCATGCCCTGCTGCAGTAGCGTGCTGTAGCGCAACATGCCGGTGTAATCCCGTGTGAGGCGATTGAAATTAGCAGTGAATATCTCATCAGCTTTTTGGCGACCGTCAGACCAGCCCAGCGCGACAGCTTTTTTCCAGATATCACGTTGTTTCCCGTCCTTCGGCATTGCAGCCGGTTCAGGCAATTCGATCCGCTGCGCCATCAGCCCGGTCAGAAGATAGCTTTTCCAGGTCGGTGGGTTACTGACAAAGCGCGCCGGCACCACAATGTCATAGGCACGGTTGGCCGTTCGGATTTGCTCATTGGTAATGTGTGCAACGTCTTTAGCTTCAGCAATGACCGGAGGCAGGTAGCCTTCAGAAGAGATCAGCGGCTGGAACGAATACATGTAATCAAGGTTGCTGCGCTGATTTTCCAGCGCGGCGCGAATTTCTTTAGCGCGTTCTGCCTTTCCGCCGCGAAATCCAATGGTGTGCGCTGCGTCGTTTAGCATACTGCCAGTAACATCGGCCTCATCGTCACTTTGGCTTGGCGGGTCCATGTAGTAATCCAGGCCTTTAACATCGGAGTCGTCCGCGCGTGCAACGTTTGCAGCAAGTAGCGGTAACGTCAGAAGCACGATCAGTTTAAGTTTCATGGGCGGGTCCCTCTGAGGAATGAACCTTTCTTCGATGGTGTGAGGTAAAGCAGCTGCAGTTCACCGGGTTTCTGGTTGATGGTGGCACGGTACTGCGTTTGTTGTCGGATCAGGGTCAGCAACTGTTCAAACGTAACCTTCGAACCACCAACATCGATATTGAGTGGAAGCGGTAACTTGATCCCCTGGCTGGTGAATTGAAGGCCACGCTGTTTAGCCAGTTGCTCCAGTAATTCGTAAGCATCACCCTGCCAGCTCACACGAACATACTGACTGTTTGCATTGATAATGGTAGGGAATTTGTAACGGGTCCTGTTAATGGCTCCAGCCTGGTAAAGCTCATCCTGTGCGAGTTTTATCTTAATGGCTTGCTCACGCAATTCCTGATCTACCAGCTGCTGTGCAGAGATTTGTTTTTCCTTTTCGCTTTGAGAGGCACACCCGGCAAGAGCTAACACAGAAACGGCCGCGAGGACCGTTTGCATTTTGATTTTCATTTCTTACTCCATTTTACTTCGGATTGAATTTGTCGTCGCTTTCACTTCTGAATTGCATTTCATTTTTACTATTATTTTGCTCACGAATCAAACGATGTTTCTCGTTTTGAGCATACGCCTGCTGAGCGGCATCTGTGAAGTTAATGCCCTGCGCGACAGGGTGATTGTGGTTCACAGCTGCATCGACGATACGATTACAGCACAGTTCCTTAAACTCGCCGTCACCATCAACACGAACAGATTTGGCTTTACCAGCAATCGTTAATGCAATTGCAAGGTCAGCCGTTTTCTCTTTGTCGATTCCATTACTTTCTGTCAGCACAATATGACCACGATCAGCCGCTACCGGTTTACCGTCGCGCTCAAAGATAACAGTACCGTCTTTCAAAAGCCGTGGCTTGACACCATGACGTGCTGAGGCCATTACGGCCACATCATCACGATCATGACTGGTGATGGCGTTAAAGGTACGGTTGAACCCGATCTGCTCAACCAGTTGCTGTTTATACTTCTCCTTCTTCCTGGAGGAATAGGCAAAGCCCCTCATTTGGCAGAGCGCTGCCTTATCACCCTTCAGTGCTTCCTGTTCGACCCACTCCCGGTAAGAAAGCCGTGGGTTAGCCGCCCTGAAGCCGTTGCGTTCTTCACGCAAGCTAAGACGCAGATTGGCAACCGCCTGCAGGCGTTTGAACTCAGCCAGGTTGTACATCAGCTTTCTGGTATGAGGATCTGAAACAGAATGCCGGACGTTATTTTTCACCAACCGGGTATGTTGGGCAATTTTCCGGTATTCATCGGCGATGCGATCCTTATCCGGAGAATATATCGGTAAATTGTTCCGGTAGGCGCGATAGCGACCCTTGAGCAGCATTCTTTCTTCTGCGCGCTCAATTTTACGCTGCAGACGTTTATTGGCATCTCGACGATAAGCACCAGGGGTATATGCGGTTTTAAATACCGATACTTTGGCCGGTTCAATATGTGAAGGCTGGTATTCACCAAAGCGCTCTTCCATCGACTTCAGGGTATATTGTGCCTTGTTAAATACCAGACTCGCCTTAACAGCCGTCTTCTGGTTTTGATGTTCGTGGGTAATTACGTAGCCCTTTTTCCCCTGTGCTTTTTCGACACGAAGACCGATGTCTGCAAATGTCTTATGCACATCATCCCAGCTTTTGGCTTCACGAAGCCCAGCTGAAACATGGATCAAGTTTTGACGACTACCGCCTACCTGTTCATCACCAACGATATAGCGATAGAGCGTTTCAACCCCCTCTTTATTCTCCATCTTGTTGATGCGATCGAGTGAGCGCCAGTTGCCCCGCTCTTTCTTGCTGTGAGGGTTCCGGACAATCTGTTGACGGTCATTAACCACATATGCACCGTTTGAATGGGACCAACCATTCTTCAATTCCAGTAAGCGGCACGCCTGGTGAAGTGTGTCTTTGGTAAAGCTCGATGAGGCTGCTTTATATGTCTGGGGATTGATGCGATTGACAGCAACATGCACATGCAGGTTATCTGTATCCCGGTGGATGGCAGCAACATACTGGTGATCGGACATGCCCATCGATGCCAGTGTAAACTTCACTGAATCGAAAACCTGATCATCATTCGGCTTTTCATAGTCAGGCCATGAGAGAACATAGTGCATAACCGGATCTTTACAGCGTGTGCTTTGCTGAGAAACTGAATTCATTTCCTGTGCTGCACCATCGAGCGAGAAGGTATTGTACTGGCAGGTAACATCACCAACCACAACACGCTGTACACCTGGCTCAACATCCACCGGTGTGCTGATCACTTTCTGCTTACGGGTCAGGTAATTGTTTAACCCTTCGAACATATCCGATTTAACAGCTAAAGCCGTCTCAGGAGTAGGCTGAACTGTATCAGTCAACTCCTGAGACGGCTTGTCTGCCATGTACTTAATCAGCTGACCAAAGCTGGACTTTTTGTCCCTTCGGCCCTCAATGATTTTAGGTATCACCATCCATCTCCTGTTGCAGTTTCTGTGCGGCCTTTTTGACCTCAATCAGAATCTCTGAATACTCCTTGCTATGAACCCCGGCACCTTCGTTAAACAGATGTTTTTGAAGGGCTGTTATCTTTACAAGAGCGGCAAGTGCATTGTAATTCCCTTTCGATTGAATGCGCTTTCCAAGCCCAGATTTGATAAGATATTGACTAAGACTAAGCCCTGCTTCATGGGCCTTATTGGACAATGCATCTTTAATTTCTGCTGTGCAGCGGAAATGGATTTGTGCATCTGTTTTTCGTGACTCACTACGACTCATCTAATAGCTAACCTCGTTAGGGGGTGTCGGGGCTTGCCCTGACCAAGACGTTTTTGCGTCACTGCCGGCGTGCCGGCGGTGTACCAAAAACACATCTTGTCCCGTACTTAAATACCTCATTGAATTCTACCATCGGCGAGGTTTGAAAGCCAGCAGCGAAGGGCCTGGCAGGCAGAGCAATTGAATCGTGCCGGGCATCATGTAAAATCACCCGAATAGCCTTGATCGGTTTTCTCCGGTTCGGCATGGCCGATTTTGACATTATTGGGAGGGCATATGCCTGCAAAAAAGAAAGCATTTTATAGCAGTGAGGACATCGGAAAATTCAAAAGCATTCTCGACGACTTGCCTGATGTGACGTCAGAAAGGCTTGAGAAAAAGCACGTACTCGATGAGCTTAAATCTGACATTAAGAAGCTGAAAGATTCGAAAGGATATGAAGATAAAGAGATACTGAAATTCCTCAACGATGCGGGTTTTTCAGACGTTACATTACGTGATATCAAGGACATTACTGCCGGACGAGTTGGAAAAAAAAGAACCAGCAACAACCGAAAAAAAATCACTGGAGTTCACGAAGAGCAGCGCACACAAAATGGCTCTACCGGTCAGAATCCTGACGCTTCAGGTCCGCAGTATTAACCTTCACCTTTCACATATAGCATCCCACATTATGATATAGCTCCCGGCCTGTCAGGCCGGGCATGGGTGCTGCCTGTTCGTGTAATTGTGCGTGCATACTTGTCACCGTTCCGGTGACAAGGGCACTCATTGGCCGGAAAAAATTTTCCGGTTCCGCTGCGATGCAGCGCTCAATGGTGCGCACGTTCAGGACCACGATCCGCCCTTGATCCCGATAAATTTACAGGGAAAGGAGTCCGGGCACGGATATTAAAAAGGGGCGCATACAGCGCCCCTGAGACAGTTACAGATTACATCGCGGTTTCTTTAATCCGCCGGAACACTGCCAACCAGAAACGGAAGTGATCCCATTGCGCTGCGTTCATCGGATGCGACTTTGTTTGCACTCCGTTTGCGACATCTTCAGCATAGTGTATAATCCACAACGGCATTTTGAACCTCACAATTTAAATTGCCTACCCAGCCGGATTGTTGGCGCAATCCGGCACCTTTTCTGGATTTCAATGATTCATCACCTCCTTCACATCCAGAACCAAAAAGTTATCGTTAGCGTGACGCTGCCCTACGATGAAAACAGCATCAAAGCGACTTACTGCAACTACGTTTAGTTTGCCTGTAACCTCCTTTCCGTTGATGTTGATGGTTTCATAGAGCACCTCGTATTCCTTCGCAGAATCGGAATACTTCTGCTCTTTCCAGTTTTCTATCTGTGCGATCAGCTCCGGGGCCAGCTGCTGACGAACACGGTTTAGTTCATAGTCACGATTGAGAATCAGGCGGTAATCTTTAATTAGCTGGTTGATAACCTTGTTCTCATCCCACTCGGATAGCAGTGGGCACTGTTCGCACTGTATAACACCATCTTCAATCAGTTTTTCTCTGATGCCATTAACTACCTGTACAGCACTTAATTCACTGTCATAGTTCTTTTTAATTTCTTCGCTTCCCGGATATACCATAGCGACATCATTAAAATGGCTTACGATTAATTCTGACACAATAAGGGTATAAACCTCATAAGGGTATAAGGTCGCCATAATATTCTCTCCACGTTATTTACAGAGCGTTTTAATCAATATCCACTTTTAAACTTCACGATTATTATACGTCTAATGAGCCATTACAGGCAAGAAAAAAATGCCCCTTTTCGAGGCATATTTTTAACCGGTTTACCACTCCCAAACGGTCAGTTCTGGCACCTGTTCTGCATCCCGGTCAAACCAAATCCAGTCGAACCCGGCACCATTTAACGCGGCTATATTATCCAAAGCACTTGCACTGATCCCCGCCCTGGTTAATTCCACTCGCCATTGTTCAGTAGCAGAAATACGCAATATCCACCCATAGCGATTTTTCTCGATCCAGAACAAACCTTGACCGGACAAGTCATCGTTACAGACCTTGTCCAGTAGTTCCGCGTCTTCTTTTTTTACATGGCCGGTACTGACGACCGCCACCCGATATTGTTCACTGATATTCATACTCCCCCCTCTGGATTGGCGGCCCGCGTCCTGCGGGCCGTTCTAACTCAAATACTCACTGCGGGTAATCATTCATATCCGGGAACGGCGGTTCATCATGATTTTCAATGCCTCCCTGGCCTTCTGCACCGGTGTTACGTGGCCCAGCTCCCGGCAGCATCTGCATTTCGCCGTTATTATCGATCACAATTTCCTTATTGCTGCGCATTTTGCCGTCTGTCCCTTGCCATTTGTTATTACGAATGCGCCCGACAAAATACAGCATCATACCCTTTTTGAAGTACTTCCCAGCTGCTTCGGCTTTCTTTCCAAAAATGACAATATCATGCCATTCCGTTTCTTTTTGCTCCTTCCCTTCGTTGTCGCTATAGCTGATTTCTGTAGCCAGCGTCAGGCTCGCAATGGCCGTTCCGTTTGGGGTGTAACGCACTTCTGCATCTTTGCCAGCACGCCCCATCAGAATCACTTTGTTTTCGCCACGTTTCCACATAATACACCTCATATATTTGATGTTTATCAGTAAAAAATGGGAGGATTAAGGGGGATTTCTCCCCCTCTTTATCAGTAAAACTTCACGTTCGATTTCAGGGCTTTTTCAAAGTCTTTTACAAAGGAATTTGCAAAAGTGTAATCACGATGAATAAGCTGTTTTGTTTTAGGATTTCGCCACTCAACCTGCACTGATTCGGCTGAGTATTCGATCACCTCGATTTGATTTTTTACACCGAGATAATCAGCAATTGCCATTACGGCATTCACTTTTTTTTGGTCTGCTTCTTTCATTTCAACTCCTTCGCCAGTCGGGGCGCTACCGCGAAAGACTCAACTGCCTTTCGATGTAATAATTATACGTCTAATGAGCCATTTAATCAACTCATTAGACGTATTTTTTTAATTTTATTTTGTTCAAATATGAACATTTAATGATGCCAGATATCTAACATAATGGCTTGAATTTGGCCTTGTTGTAGGTGATCCGGTAGTCTTTGCACTTCCCGTTCTGCCGCAGGAACTCCAGCGAGACAACGTTAGCAGCGGCAAAATTGATGCACATAATGCTTTCCAGCGCCTCGAACAGGTCGGCCCCATTGGCAAGCGGAAACCACAGATCGTTGTCGTTACCGCTTAATTTTTCATGAAGACAGAAATGCACAGCACGCACGCCGCCAAATTCCGTAACCAGCACCGTATTGCTGGCGCGAATATCAGTTAGTGTTAACATTTTTCCCCCTGTCAGTATTGGCCCCCTCGCGGGGGCCGCCGTTTCAGTCAATCGCGCGGTAAATCAAACCGGCTTCGGCGTGCTGGTCGGCATATAATTTGAGCTTTTCCTGCTGGGTGATCAGCATGTCGCAGATGTGCTCATAGCCGGCATCATGTGCGTGCCAGATCATGTGGTTCAGGGTGAACAGGGTCAGCACGATACCGGTAGCTTCTGCGGACAGTTCCCCTTCGAACCAGTTACCGCTAACCGATACCGTGAAGCGCTCTGCGCTCAGTGGGTACATGAAGCCGCTACCGCAAGACAGTTCGACGAACTCCCAGGAACCGCCTTGATAATCGGCGCAGAGAGAACGTGCGTGGTTGTAGACACCGGCCTCACCTGTGAGATACCAGGCGCCGAACAGGCGTGGCAGAAAGGCCATGCGGCGGTTATTGGGGATAATGCGTGCAGTGATGGCGGGTTGATTCAGTTCAGTAGACATTTTCTGTACTCCTGCGCCAGTCGGGGCGCTACCGTCGAAAGACCGGATTGCCTTTCGTTGTGATTATTATACGTCTAATGAGCCATATTAATCAAGCAAAATATTCCCGCCTGCCTGAATATTTTCAGGCGGGAGAACTCTTTCCCCTGTCCATTTTTGGGGGCAGGATCACGCCTGCCCCCTTCTGATTCACATGATTACTATGACTTTGTTTCAGCGTTAAAGTGTACGGCTGCGATCCTGACCAACGGGATCACCGCGCTATCCTCATCGAGCACACGAAAATTTATCGCTTCCCCCAGGTGCATCAGGTTAGCGATAAAATCAACGATGATTTCGGAAACCGGGTGTCCGTCGCAGTCCTGCTCATTCAGGCGCGCAAACAGCGCCAGCGCCTTAGCGGCCTTGATTGCCCGCTCTTCGTTTTCTTCGTCCATACTGCCGAAACACCATTGCCCCTTTTCAATCAGGGCCAGCGTGTCGTAATAGGCTTCATTCTGGGACATGTTTTTTCCTCCTGCGCCAGTCGGGGCGCTACCGTAAAAGTTCGCTGCGTTACTGCGTGAATTAGCCGTTAATCACCTTCGTGATGCACTCCAGCGCCTCAGACTCCTGCGGATAAAGTCGGCGTGCAGCTCCTTCACCAGACTGGATTTCTTCCAGCCGGATAAACTGCGCCGCCAGCGCCACGACTTTTTGCAGCGCCTCGGCATTGACCTCTATTTTTCGATCGCGGGCGGCATCTTCGCGCACCTGCTTTGCCAGGCTCCAGACGGTATCTTTTCCGACGCCATAACGGCTGTGTGAACTGCATTCCGCGATTTCTGCCAGAACGGCTTCGGCCTCATCGTCAGTGAGGTTCATATCACTGGTGCAGTCATGGACATCTTCAGCAGTCCAGATCAGAAGGCTGATCCGCTGCTGTGGTTCAAAACTATCGAGAAGCCTTGCGCAAATTTCATTTACGTTACCGTGCATTGTAAAACTCCTGCGCCAGTCGGGGCGCTGCCGCGAAAGACCGGATGCCTTTCGATATGATTATTATACGTCTAATGAGCCATATTAATCAAGCGATTTTTCGCGCTCATAGCTGCTACAGGCAACGCTATAGCCGTTTGCATCCAGTTCTGAAGGCCAGTCGTCACGCCCGCAACCTGACAGCAGGCAGGCGCTGAGGTGCCCAGGGCGATAATCGAGATGCTGGCATGAGGCGCAAAGGTCATCATCTGAGATTGAGCGGCCTGCACAGATAGGCGGCGCTCCATCAGTGGGAATTTCTCGAATATGCAGCGTTGTCACTTTTTTTACTCCTGCGCCAGTCGGGGCGCTGCCGGTTAGCGATGCAGGGGGCTGTCGCCCCCTGCGGCGGTTCAGTCCTTACCCTTATCCTTCATGACTTTAATCAACCCGGTAATGGCTGTAATGAGGGCGGCCACGGCCGTGATAATCTGAGGGAGGTTATGGAGGATTTCAGAAGAGGTCATAATGCACCTGTAAGGCTGTTTAGGAAGGTACTGATTTGAATCAGTAAAAACATTATACGTCTAACGAGCCATATATGCAAGCAAAAAAACGCCCCTTGTAGGGGCGCTGTGATTATTTTACATACTGCCAGACATGCGGCGGGATCTTATCCCAGATGCGTCCCGATGCCAGCTCTGCGCGGCGATGGTCGGCGGCAGCCTCAAAAGCCTCGGTGTCCTCCGGCGGCACCTGTCCACGATCCCGCATGGATTCGTACATTTTTTCCAGTGTGTCCGGGTTACGACTGCGCCGAAAACGGAGAAGGTAAAAACGCCTCCGCGCCTGATAAACTGTTTCCGCCATGTATCTGCGTCCTGAGCGCCTTGTTATTTCGCATAGTATTCACGTTTTGGTTGAATAAGTCTTCGACTATACGCCCCTTGCGGGGCGTAGCAGGCGGTCAGCCCCAGGTGCTGTAAAAATGGCTTTCGTTAGGATCGGTCTTATAAGCCTGTTCGTACTCGTCAATGCTGACAGACGGATGCTCATGGTTTTCACGGATGCGACGGGTCACGGGTTCGCCTTTAAAGTCGTTCAATACCGGCTTTAACTCGCCAGACATTGCACTGTCTGCTTTCACCTGCTGCGCAGCGATGCGGCGCAGTACGGCGGTTTTCTTACCGCGCAGGGCGATCACCTGATAAAAACAGGTATTTGTCTGCTCATAACCCCAGCTGGAAACAAAAACATCACCAAGAGAAACGGAGCCGTTACGGAACTGAAGGGATTGAATAGCCATGTTTATTACTCCTGCGCCAGTCGGGGCGCTACCGCGAAAAGCCTCATTGCCTTTCGATGTGATTATTATACGTCTAATGAGCCATATTAATCAAGCAATAAATACATGCCCGGCATGATTTTCTCAGGCCGGGGAATACTTCCTTTCCCTGTTTATATTTCAGGCCGCAAATGCGGCCTGCCGTCTGCATTACACGCGAGGGGGTAACATTCCGGGATAGTGACTGGCAACCAGATTATTGATCTTCTCAACCAGCTCCGGGCGTTTAAACGTAATGTGCGCGCTGCCCTTTTTATAATATCGCACGCTGAAGTAATCACACTCGAACACCTTACCGTTGAACTGGTTTTCACTGAAAAAGGCATCCAGTTTGGCACCGTCAGAAACGCGGTAATCAGGCACGTTACGCCCGTCCAGCACGTAGAACGGCCGCGCCAGATCGTCAATTTTGGTGTGCCCGTCTGAGCTGAAGCGCACCCAGCCACTGCGCCAGACATCGAGCAACGGCGCGATAATGATACGCTTGCCAAACATGCAGGGGTTATTGGTTTTATAATCCCACGACAGGGATTTAAAGATATCAATCAGCCCTTGCGTGAAGGTATCGGCCTTGCTTGCGTTCAGGTGCCGGAACGTACTCATAACGTTATCCAGCGTTATCGGCGGCATTTCTTTGCCTGCCACCTGCCGATCCCATTCCTGACGTTGCTTGTTGCTCATCAGCGTATACATACCGGTTTCCGTCATCAGCCGATCCCAGATTTTTCCGTCGATAACGCGGGAAATAGCCGTTTCGGCCTGATCTGGCGTGGTGTCGCTCCATTTGATGGCACTCTCTACGGCTTTGTCGTAGTCATACAGGTACTGACAGCCTCCGGCCTGCTGCATCAGATCGCGCGCTTTTCGCAGCTTGTCTATGCCGTCGAGATAGACGCGGATACCTTCATCCCGCAACGAGATGATGCGCTCAATAGCAATGGACGGGATCACTTCACCGCCATGCTGGCAGGACATCAGATCGACCGACGGGAGAGTATTTTTAGATGACATTTCAGACTCCTGCGCCATGCGGGGCGCTACCGTTAGCGTTGAACAGGGCTGGCAATGCCAGCCCATCAATAATTATTTGCAGCTCTGAAGCAGTTGATCGAGTTTTGCAGCCAGAGCATACGTGGACTGATACGGACCACTTAAACGGCGGTTAGGGATTTCGTTGAGGGCATACAGGCACGCCTTCAGCAGCGCATCTTTCTGCGTGTCCAGTTCAGCTTTAAGCTGGGAGGGGGTCAGTGCTTTACTCATAATTTGTTACTCCTGCGCCAGTCGGGGCGCTACCACGAAAAGCCTCATTGCCTTTCGATGTGATTATTATACGTCTAATGAGCCATTATAATCAAGCGTTATCTGATTAATTTTCTTTGTTTATTCCTGGACTCCTTTCCCTGTAAATTTTGCTTTCAGATCCCCATCAGCCCGATGAAGGTGCTTTGCCGGCATGGTGCAGGGGTTCAGGCATCAGACACTAGCGATAGCCCGAAACCCCGCAGGGGGTTCGGCGGAGCTGCCAGGCTTTGCCTGGCTAGCGGAGTGTGGCTGACGACTGCCCGCCGGGCAGGAGCCGAAGGGGCCCAGAGGTGTTTTAGTTCGACAGGCCTGCCAGAAAAGCCTGCAACTGAGCAGAAATGAACAGGGAAGACACGCTGTACGGATGTCAAAAGTAAGCTAACTGGCAGATACCAGGGCGGGATCGCATCAGAAAGGGCCAGAATAGGGGGCAGGACACGTCAAAGTCATAAAAACGATGATGGGTACAGGTTTTTTAAATGCGCGCCCAGAGAGCGGCTCAGCGCGTTTCAGGGCAATGCGGGTTCGATGCCCGTATTGCCCTGCAGGCGGCAACCACCGCGTCAGCCTTCAGCCCCGGCCAGATAGCGGCTCAGTCCTTCGCTTGAAGCCAGCACCGACGCTCTGTATTGCGGTTCGCCGTCACCCAGCGCCTTCAGCTTCTCCACGATATTTACCATCGGATCGGCTGTGCGCTGCTTATAACTCTCGATGTCAGCTGCATACTTCAGTAACGCTGTATCACTCGCCTCTTCAGCTGACAGATAAGCACGCAACCACAGCGCATCTGCGAACGGATCTATCAGCTTTTGCAACGCTTCAGCTGTTGCTTCGAGCGCCCGCCTGTCGGTTTTGATGGTGCCAGTTTCCGGATCAACACACTTCCCTTCCCAGCACTCAGGAACAAACGACTCCCGATAATGAAAACCGTTGTCACCGTTTTCAGCACAGGCCAGCAGGTTCTCGATGCTTTCTGGTGTTCTGTGCCGTAACATCCTGGCCGTTGCCATACCGATCGCATTAATCATGATGCCATGCAGGCCAAGCGCCTCCTGACGGTACTCCGCGGCGATATCATCCTGGGCAATGTCATTCCAGCGCATCGCCTGCGCCCAGGCTGTCCAGAGTCTTTCTGCCATATCACGCTGTTGCGTCGAGGGAATGCTGTTGGCCCGCAGGTTGAGCATTTTTTTGGTCGCATCGTTCAGCGCCTTAAAGCTGATAAGCCGTGAACTTTTCGCCGGGACCACGTTGTGTTCAAAATCCACTGTGCCCGCAAGCCCGGTGACGGTTCGGGCCAGATGCATTGCCAGCTGGTTGACCGGATCATTGTTGTTATATGCCATACTGATCGCCGCGGCCGGTTTGCTCGCGTTGTTATTAATATCAGCGAAAAACTGCTGGCGTAACTCAAGTGGCAGGCCAACGGTAAGCAACAAGCTGATCGTATCTTCCGTATTGGAATAATCGCGTACAAATTCAAAAATACCCAGCGCACGGTGCTGGCCATCGAATAATTTTAAATCAGCGTCCATCGGAATTTTAAGAATACCCACTGCCGGCGAGAGTTCGCTGGGGAGGAATTCAACATGGCTGTCAATATTTCCGGTAATTGACGGCAAAATATAGGGGGCTCGTTTTGATGTCGCACCGGCAACATAATTCCGTATTTTTTTCGCCCGCGTTTTGTTCGCTTCTCGCTGACTGCGATCCATAACATCGCCATCATTGTCCATTGCAAGAATACGACGTAACACGACCATAGGAACCGTCAGCATGTATTGTTCTATGCCGCCCTGTATTCCGCGTGTCGCCGGTACTCTGAAAAAATAGTTATCAGTATCCATAATATTTCCTTCGTATATCCGATACGTTCAGGAAGCACGTTTGCGCGTCGGTATTGTGCGCTGCTATTTCCAGATCGGCGGTAAGCCGGCATCGATGCACAGGACGCACCAGACGGAATACGCGATGTCACTTTCTCCAGTCACCCAACGGCGCACCGTTCTGCCGTTAACGCCAACATATCGTGCCAGCCCTTCCTGACTCAGGTTGAGCACATTTTCAAGCAGATAGCGGAGCTCTTCCCCCGTCGGCGGGGTCCATTTGTCAGCGGGACGGAAACAGCTTTCGCGGATCGCGCCCACGTTAAGCGGCACGGTATATTTATTGCCCATAGCAAGCCTCCAGAGCCGGCCGCACCACTGTGCGGCCGCGGTTGTCAAATCAGACCATGTTCAGCAAAAGAGTAAATATCGCTGCCGCCCACAATCAGGTGATCGAGGACTTTGACATCAACCATCCCCAGCACCTGCGCCAGACGCTCGGTGATCAGCTTGTCAGCCTGGCTGGGTTCAGTGGAAGCGGAAGGATGGTTATGCGCCAGTACCACAGCGGCGGCATTATGATGCAGGGCGCGTTGCAGGACGATACGCGGATGAACGGTGACGCTGCTGATGGTGCCCTTAAACAGTTCTTCAAACGCAATCACGCCGTTCTGGATGTTAAGAAAGAACGCGCAGAATGATTCGCGTGGTTCTGCAGCAAGACGAAACCGCAGCAAGGAACGCGCGGCGTCGGCACCGGTGATAAAATCCGTGGTGGTAATTTTACCGGCAATAATGGCATCCGCCTGGCGGATAATGTTGAGTTCTTCTGCTGAAAATTTCATATATTTCCCTCGGTAGGGGACCTGAGCACCTTGCCCGGCCACAAATATATATTAGGACATTTTGTCCTAGATGTAAATACAGTTAAAATAAAATAAGCCCGATTTAACGGGCTATTATGGTTTTATTTCTGCCCCCCGGTAATAACTTCCAGCATCGAATCTGAAACCATAATTCTCAGATAAGGTTTCGCGCGGCTGAGAAGTTCAATCGATCTTGTATCGAAGGCAAGGGTTTCGCAAAAATCATCTCCGCCACAGGCTGCCTCCATACGGTCCCAGAGTTCGTCAAAATCCGTTGTATCCGGATTGAAGCCATTGGCATAACAGACATTACGCTTCCCTTTACTGTTTTTCTCACCTTTCGCCGCCATCACATACACGCCGTGATCTTTGACGAAAAGAAGCGGGCAATTAAAACGCTTAATTTCTGCTATAACGACGTTGAGCATAGGATCAGTAAATAAAAATTCTGATTGCATGGTCATAGTGTATTAACTCCCTGAAAGTTATTTGCTGACCGCAGCGGCGGTGAGAATGTCAGAAAGCGACCCCAGCAGATATAATTCGGTGAGCTCGCCTGTTTCATTCAGAAGAAATAGCCCTGCTGGTCGGCCATTATGAAAAATAATGGCTTCATGCGATTGATGTAATTCACACTGACACAGCGAGAAATAAATAAGTGACCATTCAGGGGAAATAACGGTTTTATTGCCATGTTCCCGGATATAGCGGGCAACATCAGCCTGTTGCTGAGAATTGAGAGCAGTCATAAGGTGACTCCTGCGCCGGTCGGGGCGCTACCGTCGAAAGACCGGATTGCCTTTCGATGTAATTATTATACGTCTAACGAGCCATATAAATCAAGTTAGTTTTGTTATTTTTCTGGTTTAAGGAGACTCCTTCCCCTGTAAATTTTGCATCACAAGCGCACCGTTCGGGCGCTGCAGGCGAATAATATCGCTCTGGTGAGCGTCTTTTTCCCGGATGATCCGCCAGGTTTCGGTGACGGCGCCGGCTGGCTGATACAGTCTGACCTTCACCTCGGAACGCTCTGCAGACAGCACAATGCAGCCTTTCTCATCTTGTGCAGCTGCGTGCCGGGCTTCATCTTTTTCCCGCGGGCAGTCATCAAATCCTGATATTCGGACCGGGTGGCCATCGATATCAACCTGATAGCCGGGCGAAATCACGGGCACGGGCTGTGGCACATTCTGGAAATAATCAGCCAGATCACACCCTGTCAGGGTTATGGGCACAAGGCAGGCATACAGCATTAACATTCGGCGTGTGGTGATCATAAAGGGTCCTCTCTGGTCGCCGCGGGCCTTATTTCGCCTTCTCAACCAGCTGCAGTGACGGATGCTCACCGGCCAGAAGTAACAGGAAATTGAATTCCCCGGTCTTGAGCTTTACGCCGCGCTGAGCAGCCTTTTCTTTGGTTTGCCATGACGCCGGTTTATAGCCAAACAGCGCTGCAATTTCAGCGTGCTTCAGCCCCAGCGCCAGACGCAGGCGGCGAACGTCTTCGGCCGTGGCGGGATCTTTGACCATATCATCCGGACTGAATGCCCTGTTCAGGCGGTAATCAGGATGCACGCCGGCGATCAGCATCAGCATGTTATATTCGCCTGGGCGAAGACTGGTCTTGTTGTACTGGCTGAGATCGTCGCTGATAGCTTCCTTACGCTGCCATGCGCGCAGTTCGTAACCCATGACAGCCCCTAATGCGGTTTCAGTCATGCCCATTTTTTCCCGGAGCGTCTTCACTGTTTCCGGCTGCGGAACGACGCTAACCATCTTAATCATTACCCTTCTCCCAGAAGTCTGAATTCAGAAAAATTTTCACCTGGCGCGTGCGGGGATAGTCCTGGTGCTTCAGCCCCTCCCGCGTGTCAGACAGGTACTGCGTTTCCTGCTGCACCTTGTTGATTTTGCCATTCCATTTGCGGGCCAGCGCCCGGTAACTCCCGTTCTCCAGCTGATAAACTTCAAACGTATACTTATTCGGACCGCTCCAGCCTTCGTTGTAATAGACCTGTTTCATAGGATCTGCCTGATCGATGCGCCCCGTAAACATGACATCCCGGCTGCATTGCCTGAACCAGTAACCGCGGGGCATAGCCGGTGGCCGGTCGCTTATTTCCCGTCTGGATAGCGTGCCGAAAGGCTGTGAGCGCAGGTGACAACCTGATCTCAGGTCAATCTGGCATGGCGTGTTGTGCAGGGACCAGCGCCGCTGCCGCAGGCAATGGCTCAGGGTGATCACAGGTACGACACGGGAAACGAACAGGGGGAATGATTGCATGGTTTTACTCCTTCGCCAGTCGGGGCGCTACCGAAAAATGAGCCTTGATAATACGACGAATGAGCCATATAAATCAAGTTAAAAATCAGGCGGCAGAGTTTCTGCCGCTGCTGTAGGTCAGTACCGTGGGGCCACGTCCTTTCCTTCGCCCCATAAACGGGAAAACTCGTTCACGTAGGCTTCAGTTACTGCAGGCGCGCCGCTGATCAGCACCACATTTTCCGCATTACGACTGTCTGCACTGGCGCTGAAGTTAAACGATCCGGTCAAGACGGCGCGGCGGTCAAAGACCATGAATTTATCATGCATGGCCTCGTAGTTATCGTTGATCCGCACCGCCACGCGGTTATTGGCCAGAAAGTTCACTTCGGTGTACCGGTTGTCGTTCGCTTTGCGATCGGCCACCACCACCACCGATACTCCCCGTTTTTTTGCGGCACGCAACGCGCCGGCAACAGGACGACTGGTCAGGCTGTAGGCGGCAACAAGAATCTCATGCTGCGCGTGGTCGATTGAATCCAGAACCAGATTTAATGCGGTCCCGCCGGGTGAAAACCCGGTTTTAACTTCAGTCGCAGTTTGCGCCTGAACATTGCCGGCCGCTGTTACCGGGTTTGCTGCCACGGCGCCGGCGATGAGGGTCAGGGTTAACAGCACATATTTTTTCACGCTGCCCCCTTAATCATCATCCGGGAACAGATGCTGGACGTTCTTACGGGTTTCTTCCAGATTCTTATCCTCCGGTGCTGCCGGTTCAGGAGCCACGGCGGGACTGTTTTCCGGCACAGCGCTGCCTGCCGGCGACACCGTATTGCTGCCACCGCCGGTGGCCTGCAGAAACGCCTCAACCAGACGCGCCATTTCTCCTGTATCCTGCTGCGGCAGCGTACTGCTGATGATCCGCTGAATATCCTGCATCGAGGTGCTCTCCGTCAGGAATTCAGCGATCAGGAACGGCAGGCGTTCGTCCTGCTTCATCAACGCGGCACCACAGAGCATCATGGCGCGCATCGCGCGGCCACGCTCTTTCTGAGGCAGTTTCTCAAGAAAGCCGTCGGCTACCCGGTCCGCCGCATTGCGCTCCGGGTAGATATAAAACGAGCACTTACGGTTATCAGTCATACTCAGCCCTTCATTGCCACCATACCCAGAACCAGATCGAATTGCGGGTTATCACTGACGAAGAAACGATCGTCACTCACCCCCGTGGCCTGCTTCACTGCGCCGGCGACCAGGCTGGCGCCGCCACCGACAACCATGACGTGCGTGAAGCCGGCAAAGCGGCCAACTGAATCGGTGACACGGTGCGTCAGGGCTTTTTCCCGCTCATGCAGTACCTTCATCACCTGGGCCCGCTGGTCAGCATTCTGGAGGTAACGGGAAAGAAACGTTTCGTCATTTCGCGCCTGGATCAGACGGTCGGCAAAATACGAACTGGTACGGGTGCTCACACTGGTATCCAGTGCATGTTTTACGGCTTCGGTGATGATGGATACGCCGGTTTTAGGATCGCAATGCGTCTTGGTGAATCCGGACATTTTGCTGCGAACGTGCGCGATATCCAGCGTGGTTCCACCGATATCCACAATCAGCAGGGAGTCCAGATCGTCCAGATCCTTCAGCACACTGAAGCCTGCAGGGACCGACTCTGGCAGTACGCTGACTTTACGCACGGTAAAGCTCTCACGCCCCTGAACGGCCACCGCGCGCTTCACGTTCGCTTTTTTCCGCTCGATGTTGGCCATATTAGGCTGATCGTTTTCATCCAGGTACTCGCCCAGCGGCAGCGTCACCACAACATCAACCGGCTGCGGTTCAATGCCAGACTGCATCAGGGCATGGTGGATAGCGACGACATTCACATCACTGTACTGATAGCGTGTTTCCGTGGTGCGCACGGCATCCGGGCTCAGCTGGTCAAAGCTGTACTTTTCCCCGTCAATTTCATAGTTGGCGGAAGCCGGCACCGATGAATCTGTCAGCAACGTCATGGACCATTCGGGCTTGAAGCTGTTCGGACTGATCAACGTTTTGACCGCACCATCTTCCATCCATGCCAGTTTGATGTTGGTGGAACCGTCGTCAACAAAAATACGCATTTTGAACCTCACATTATTTAGAAAAAAACCGTAGAAATCAGGAAAAATACAGCTTTCAAATGGATTATTACGCATCCGTGCTGACGTGTAAAGACAAAAAGACGCACCAATATAGAAAAATACAGAAAAATACCGAATAAAAATCAACAAAAGACGGTCAGGCCGTCCTCAAAACGGCCTGATATAGAAAGATGAGAGATTATTTTAGATTTATAAGGAAATAACAGGGATGAATACGGATTATTCCGGAAGCGTTAGATGACTGTCTGGCAGGCTGAACCGGACGCCATACTGACGGCCGACATCGAGCGCAAACACGCGCGTGTAGGTTTCTGTGGTTTCCAGCCGGGAATGCCCGGCATAAGCCTGTACAACTTTCAGCGGAACCCCATGCTGGATCAGGTGCATACAGAAGCTGTGACGGAACGTGTGGCAGGTAACAGGGATACTAAAAGTGACAGAGTCACGTTTTGCGAGGTCCAGTGCCTTCCTGATCCAGTTACGCGGCGTGTTATCACTCTGCACCGGCCAGAGCAGCTGCTGTTTACCAATACGCAGGGTGGTCAGAAATTCACGCACCTTCCTGACATATTGAGGATCGGTCAGAGGAACAAGACGGAACACCTCTTCATCCTTGCCCGGCCTTCCGCGGCCACGCTGACGCTGTTTAAGCGTCTTCAGCCGGACAAACGGCCGGGAACCGTCAAGCTGAAAGCTGGCGCCGGTCAGCGCCAGCGCCTCATTAATACGCGCGCCCGTGTTCCAGAGGGTATCGAAAAGGACCTGCTGGCGCAGGTCTGGCACATACCGCAGAAACACCGACACCTCCGGGGCCAGCAGGTATTTGGGTAAATCAGCCTGGCTGGCCATCTCCCGCAGCGCCAGCGCATCGGCATAATCGAAGTAGGCATATGTCACGCGCCCGGTCCCGATGGCGTCGCTACGTGAATTCTGAGAAATTTGCAGGGGGAAAGTGTTCAATTTTTTAAAATCCGCTAATCAGCCGTCAGGCGACTGAATTTTATGAAATTTCTCGCTGAAATCGACCGCTTCCTGCATATCAAACGTCATACTGCGGGTGGAAGCGGTCGAGCTCCAGCTTTTCCCGCCGCCGATCCCGTAGGGAGGTAGCGCCTGTCCGTGTAGCGGCTGGTTGTGTCGGGCGGCAAAAACCAGCTCCCCGACAGGTACTTTTAACATCATAGCAAACATATCCGCGCTGATTCGGCGGCCTTTCAATCCACTCATAACAACCTGTAACTGAATCCTGTACCACGACTTTTGTTGTAAATCTGCTGACCAGACTGACCTTCATCTTCACTGAATACCACCATACGGCGGCCGTTAGTCAGTGAATCCATTTTACGCTGTGCGCCATTATCGTCATAACGCACAGGCAGGCACGCACCTTTATGGCTGTTTTCACTCTCGACGCGGAACACCCTTACCCTGACGGCGTTCTTCCGCACCTGGTCAGGATCTTCACCAATGACCACACCCGTCAGTTTCTGAAGCGTATCTGCCGGACTGCTGTACTCAGCCTGGCTGAGATAGCGGCCGTTCGGGGTTAACCAGAAATCCTGGCTGTCACTGACACGGTAGGTTTCGCCGTGGCTGGCGATGCCTGAGACGTTACAGAAGCGGTCATAAGCGGTGGGCTGTCCGGGGAGCATGGCGCACCCTGTCAGCAGCAGTGCCGGCAGGGCGGCGACGTATCCTTTGAATTTCATGTTGTCTCCTGTTCAGGATGAACCATTTCGGCCGGTGGCCGGTATCCCGGATACGGGATAAACGGCGCATCGGTGGCAATAAGGTCTAGCAGCTTCTGGCCACTGACCAGGATCATGCGGCTGTCTCCGCGAATGAGCGATTTGGTGCCTTCGCGCGTTTTGCCGGTATGGCAGAAAAATCCGCGGCCTCCGGTGGCGTTCAGCAGGTCGCTGAAGTCACGGACGTGGCCAACGGCAATATAGCTGGTATAGCGTTTGGCCTGGATAAGCCAGGTCTGGCCATCAATCTTCACACGGCCATCAATCCCGCCGTCACCGGTATACCGGCGGTTACGGATCACTTCAAAGCCCCGGCGTTCAAAGCCTTCAAGCAGCAGCTCTTCGAACACAAACGGGTCAATCTTGCGCAGATAGGCAATTTTCTGCCCGAAATGCGGAAACGTATTAATTTTATCGATCACACGTACCGCACTGGCCTGTTTCCGTTCGTGCCGGCGCCGGCGTCGCCGTGTACCCAGCCAGAGGCCATACAGCAGGATACCCGCAAGGATAAAAGAGCCGACAACATGGATGGACTCATTCATTATCGATCCTCAGCACTTCATACTTCAGCTGCCGCAGCAGCCTGTCTTTGCTCATGGTTTTCAGGGTGGGCCATTCCGCTTTCAGCGTCAGCGCGACGGTGGCAAGTTGTATGGTCCGGGGTACTGTCTCACCGTCCTCATATTTTACCAGGCTGGTACGGCTGATACCGAGCTCAGCCGCGGCGCGTTCCTGGGTCCAGTTCAGGCCCCGTCGCCACAGGATCAAGTCAAAGCCGGTCAATCCGCCGCACTCCCATGCTCAGTGCCGGGCTTCGTGCCGGCGGGTACGGCCTCTTTCCCCTGTGCCTTTTTTTCCGCCGGGGCCGGGTAGGCCGAGGCCAGTTGTGCCCGGAAATCACGCCACGCTGACAGCCAGAGCGCATCAGATACCTGGTCAGACGACAGATTAAGGACCGCATTGCGGTCACGCCAGTGGCTAAATGTCTGAGCCGGCAGGCCGGCACGCCGGCGCAACTGCTGCTCGTCGAAATAGGCACACTGAACCAGGAGGTGTCTGACGTTCTGCGGGACAACTTCATCCCTGGCCCCTTCCGGCACAGCCAGCATCCCGGCGCTGCATATCCCCTGAATTCCGGCCTCCGTGAAAATCTGCTGCAGTTCCGTATCATCACCCTGCGCAGCGCCGGCGGTGTGTGCCACAACCAGCATGATGCCGGCAATAAGTGGTTTCTTTATCATGCGTACTCAGCTCCTGGCCGAATCCTGGTGGACTGGCCTGTTATAATCTGCCTGTATTTATAGCCTGAAAATGTTCATATTTGAACATTTTTTATGTATATTAATTCCGCAAATTCGCCAAAAACACAACAGGAGACACGATGGATATCAACTACTACGATGAACATCAGGAAGAATTTGAGGCGGTTAAACTGGCGCTGAAGGGTGAAATGGAAAGGATCTGGGGTTCCATGCTGAAAGAAAGCGGGGATAGCCTGGATGATGAAGCCACGTACCTGAACCTGTTTGAAGAACTGCAGTACACCTTCTCTCCGTCCAGCTTCAGTAAGCTCACCCCGTCGCAGGATCTGGATGAAGATAAAATAGCGGCCTTTGTGGCCAGAACCCGCGGCTATTAGCACGGCATCACGATCAAATGCCGGCCGGGTCGCCCGCAGAAGTGGCTGAAAGGCCGAATCAAACCACTTGAGGACGCGGAAGGCACAAACCTGTGCTGGATCGACACGGCCACCATCGTGCATATCGGTGCCGGTCAGCAGTTTGACGATCAGTATTACCTCACAGTGACCACACAGACCGGGCAGAGTTACCGCGTGAATGAACTCCGTCTGCCAGGTCGTCTGCTGGAAGCAGCCCAGGACAGCCTGTTCAGGGCACTGGATTCAACCACCGGCGGTAATTTCTAATACGGAGTTGCACCACGCTTATCGTGGACCTAGATTCTACGTCAGTACTTCAAAAAGCATAATCAAAGCCTTGATAAATATGCATTCCTTCGAAATTCAGCTTTCACCCATTGGGTGAAAGAAAAGTGCTCAAAAATATGTTAAATTATCAGCTTTTATGACTCGATATATGGTAAAATAATAGTAAGAAAAGTAGTAAAAAGGGGTTCTAATTATGATTAATAAAATTGATTTCAAAGCTAAGAATCTAACATCAAATGCAGGTCTTTTTCTGCTCCTTGAGAATGCAAAAAGCAATGGGATTTTTGATTTTATTGAAAATGACCTCGTATTTGATAATGACTCAACAAATAAAATCAAGATGAATCATATAAAGACCATGCTCTGCGGTCACTTCATTGGCATTGATAAGTTAGAACGTCTAAAGCTACTTCAAAATGATCCCCTCGTCAACGAGTTTGATATTTCCGTAAAAGAACCTGAAACAGTGTCACGGTTTCTAGGAAACTTCAACTTCAAGACAACCCAAATGTTTAGAGACATTAATTTTAAAGTCTTTAAAAAACTGCTCACTAAAAGTAAATTGACATCCATTACGATTGATATTGATAGTAGTGTAATTAACGTAGAAGGTCATCAAGAAGGTGCGTCAAAAGGATATAATCCTAAGAAACTGGGAAACCGATGCTACAATATCCAATTTGCATTTTGCGACGAATTAAAAGCATATGTTACCGGATTTGTAAGAAGTGGCAATACTTACACTGCAAACGGTGCTGCGGAAATGATCAAAGAAATTGTTGCTAACATCAAATCAGACGATTTAGAAATTTTATTTCGAATGGATAGTGGCTACTTTGATGAAAAAATTATCGAAACGATAGAATCTCTTGGATGCAAATATTTAATTAAAGCCAAAAGTTATTCTACACTCACCTCACAAGCAACGAATTCATCAATTGTATTCGTTAAAGGAGAAGAAGGTAGAGAAACTACAGAACTGTATACAAAATTAGTTAAATGGGAAAAAGACAGAAGATTTGTCGTATCTCGCGTACTGAAACCAGAAAAAGAAAGAGCACAATTATCACTTTTAGAAGGTTCCGAATACGACTACTTTTTCTTTGTAACAAATACTACCTTGCTTTCTGAAAAAGTAGTTATATACTATGAAAAGCGTGGTAATGCTGAAAACTATATCAAAGAAGCCAAATACGACATGGCGGTGGGTCATCTCTTGCTAAAGTCATTTTGGGCGAATGAAGCCGTGTTTCAAATGATGATGCTTTCATATAACCTATTTTTGTTGTTCAAGTTTGATTCCTTGGACTCTTCAGAATACAGACAGCAAATAAAGACCTTTCGTTTGAAGTATGTATTTCTTGCAGCAAAAATAATCAAAACCGCAAGATATGTAATCATGAAGTTGTCGGAAAACTATCCGTACAAGGGAGTGTATGAAAAATGTCTGGTATAATAAGAATATCATCAATAAAATTGAGTGTTGCTCTGTGGATAACTTGCAGAGTTTATTAAGTATCATTGCAGCAAAGATGAAATCAATGATTTATCAAAAATGATTGAAAGGTGGTTGTAAATAATGTTACAATGTGTGAGAAGCAGTCTAAATTCTTCGTGAAATAGTGATTTTTGAAGCTAATAAAAAACACACGTGGAATTTAGGGACTATTCATGTTGTTGTTATTTCGTATCTTCCAGAATAAGGAATCCCATGGTTAAAAAATCACTGCGCCAGTTCACGCTGATGGCGACGGCAACCGTCACGCTGTTGTTAGGAAGTGTGCCGCTGTATGCGCAAACGGCGGACGTACAGCAAAAACTTGCCGAATTAGAGCGGCAGTCGGGAGGCAGACTGGGTGTGGCATTGATTAACACAGCAGATAATTCGCAAATACTTTATCGTGCTGATGAGCGCTTTGCGATGTGCAGCACCAGTAAAGTGATGGCCGCGGCCGCGGTGCTGAAGAAAAGTGAAAGCGAACCGAATCTGTTAAATCAGCGAGTTGAGATCAAAAAATCTGACCTTGTTAACTATAATCCGATTGCGGAAAAGCACGTCAATGGGACGATGTCACTGGCTGAGCTTAGCGCGGCCGCGCTACAGTACAGCGATAACGTGGCGATGAATAAGCTGATTGCTCACGTTGGCGGCCCGGCTAGCGTCACCGCGTTCGCCCGACAGCTGGGAGACGAAACGTTCCGTCTCGACCGTACCGAGCCGACGTTAAACACCGCCATTCCGGGCGATCCGCGTGATACCACTTCACCTCGGGCAATGGCGCAAACTCTGCGGAATCTGACGCTGGGTAAAGCATTGGGCGACAGCCAACGGGCGCAGCTGGTGACATGGATGAAAGGCAATACCACCGGTGCAGCGAGCATTCAGGCTGGACTGCCTGCTTCCTGGGTTGTGGGGGATAAAACCGGCAGCGGTGGCTATGGCACCACCAACGATATCGCGGTGATCTGGCCAAAAGATCGTGCGCCGCTGATTCTGGTCACTTACTTCACCCAGCCTCAACCTAAGGCAGAAAGCCGTCGCGATGTATTAGCGTCGGCGGCTAAAATCGTCACCGACGGTTTGTAATAGCGGAAACGGAATGGGGAAACTCATTCCGTTTTTGTTTATCGCCTTAGACGGCAAAAGTGCTGTCGCCCACCTGCGCTTGCGCATACCAGGCCATAAGCTCCGTGGTTCCTGGTTCTCCTTCCGCTGGAGCCCAGTGCGCATAGTCATCGGCAGCCACGGGTTGATAGCCACCGTGTTTTACTTCAAAAATTATGCCACCGGTATCCAGCGACAGCACGGCATGCCAGGTTCCTGCGGCCATCTCCAGCACCGTACAGGTTTCCCCCAATATCGCCCGATGGGTGACGGTACCCCGATCGTCAAAATTCAGCACCACGAAACGACCCCTTAATGGCAACAGTAGCTCGAAGGTGTGAGGGTGTCGGTGCGGGCGCACGTAGGTCCCAGGTCATATTCCTTCCGGCGTCCGGCATTTTACCGCCAGACAGCTCGGGATTCGTGATATCACCGTTCTTGCAGAATACGGTCAGAGGGAAAATACCCGCCGTGAGCATGCAGCGCTGATACGTCAGCAC